>JAUVDF010000037.1 GCA_030595455.1 Fidelibacterota bacterium
TCTGACTATTCCACGTCAGGAGATGCCGGAGCAAGACGCTTTATTACGCAGCACCAACTTTTTGGAAGTCAATCTGGGTCTTACCCCTGAACAGGCTGTAATCGAAGCCCAACGCTGTATCGAATGTAAGAGTCCCACCTGTATGGATGGGTGTCCGGTAGATATCAAGATTCCGGATTTTATCCAACTCATCTGCAAGGAAGATTTCCTGGGAGCTGCTCAGAAAATTAATGAAGATAATTCATTGCCAGCGGTCTGTGGTCGTGTTTGTCCTCAGGAGACTCAATGCGAACAGGTCTGCGTGGTTGGCAAACGCTTTGAACCAGTGGCTATTGGTCGTTTGGAACGCTTTGTTGCTGATTATGCCATGCTCCATGGGAATGGCTCAAGCAAGGCTCATGAACAACCCGGTCCTTCTGGACAAAAAGTAGCCATTGTTGGTTCAGGACCTGCCGGCCTGGCTGCTGCCAGTGATCTTATCAAGGAAGGTCATGCAGTCACCGTATATGAAGCCTTACATGAATTTGGGGGTGTCCTGGTTTATGGGATTCCCGAATTTCGGCTTCCCAAAGCTATTTTACGCAAGGAAGTGGCTAACCTGGAAGCCATGGGTGTCAAATTTGTAAAGAATTTTATCGTTGGCCGGACCATGACGATTCAAGAACTCATGGAAGATGAAGGCTACGATGCTGTATTTTTGGGCTTGGGGGCCGGATTACCGCGTTTTATGAATATTCCAGGGGAGAATCTGAATGGTGTGTATTCAGCCAATGAATTTTTAACCCGCTCAAACTTGATGCGTGCCTATGAATTCCCTGAATGGGACACACCACTTTATCGGGCAAAGCAGGCCATTATCGTGGGTGGTGGTAACACAGCTATGGATGCTGTTAGAACGGCGAAACGTCTGGGTGCTGATGAGGCTTCTATTGTCTATCGACGTTCAGAAGAAGAAATGCCGGCCCGTAATGAAGAAATTCATCACGCCAAAGAAGAGGGTGTTGAGTTCATGAACCTGGTTAACCCGATTGAATTCATCGGTGATGAGCAGGGAAGTGTTGTGGCTGCAAATTGTCTGCGGATGGAATTAGGTGAACCTGATGAATCAGGTCGTCGTCGTCCAGTTCCCATGGAAGGTTCTGAGTTTACCATGGATGTGGATATGGTGGTCATTGCTGTTGGAAATGGTTCAAATCCGCTTATTTCCCAGACTACACCTGAGATTAAGACCAATAAGTGGGGGAATATTGTTGCTGATGATGATGGCAGAACCTCCATGGAAGGTGTCTTTGCCGGAGGTGATATCGTCAGTGGTGGTGCTACTGTGATCCTGGCTATGGGTGCCGGTAGAAAATCTGCAGCAGCAATTAGTGAGTATTTAAAAACCAAAGTGTGGAGTGTCGCATGAGTTTGCCAGAACAAATTAGTACTATGAATATGGATGATATTTTGGAGCTATGTATAGATCAGGAACAACAAGCTATTGATCTATATACTCTTGCCCGTGATAAGGCAAAGGACGAGAGTGGCAGACAAAAGTTCCAAGAACTGATTGATATGGAAATTGCTCACAAAATAGCCCTTCAGAAGTTTGAGATTGAAAACTTTCTAGAACTTCCACCAGCGAATTTGAAAGTAACAGACTATCTCATGGAGCCCGTCTTTAGTGATAGCTTGAATACGCAGGAGATTCTTATCCTTGCAGCGAAAAGGGAAGGCAAAACTGCTAAAATGTATCAGGACTTAGCTGATCATTTTTCAGAGGATAAAAAGCTGAATACCTTCTTCCAAATGATGGCCGATGAAGAATTACGCCATAAGCATGATCTGGAAACTGAATACGAAAAAGAGTTTCTCCAAGAAGGTTAGTCCCTAGAAACTAAAAGATAACTCTGCTCGTCATCCCGAGCGGAGTCGAGGGACAAAATGCAACCCGGGGTCGGATAATATCCACAAATATTTACTAACTGTTTCAACAGTTTATTATATACAACCTATATGGGGAAAACCGTTAAAACGGTTGGGCTGTTCGTTATTTGTGGTGTCGTAGTCACCTGACTAAAGTCAGGTGTTAGTGAGAGTTTCGTTAATTTACATATGATCCGGGGCAGAGATTCCCAAAATTCGTAGGCCATTTCTCAGTGTGATTTGGACTGCTTCTAGCAAGGCTAGTCTAGCCTGTGAAAGTTCAGGCTGATCCAGATCAATCACCTTGTACTCAGTATAAAATTTGTGCAGTGCTGTTGCCAGCTCAAATAAATAGCTTGGTAAATGATGCACTTCTAGAGAGCGTAAACAATGATCGATCACTTCTGGAAAGGTCAGCGTCTCGTTAATGAGCGCGATGGTAAACTCTTCATTCAGTAGTGTAAGATCGGCCCCTTCAATGTTCGTGTCTAAGCCGCGTTCTTTGGCCCGGCGAAAGATACTGGAAATCCTGGCATTCGCATATTGCAGATAAAAAACCGGATTCTCTTCAGTTTGTCGTTTTGCCAGATCCAGATCAAAATTGAGATGAGAGGAAGCACTACGCATGATGTAAAAATAGCGGACAACGTCTGCTCCAACCTCATCAATCAGTTCATCCAGAGTAACGAAGTTAGCTTTCCGAGTTGACATTTTTACCACTTCACCTGACCGCAGTAAGGTCACAAACTGATGGATAACCACATGAATGTGATCAGTCTTTAAATCCATAACTTTTAAGGCCGATAAAACATCTGGATAGGCATCAATATGGTCGGCCCCAAAAATATCAACCACCAGGTCAAATCCACGGGCAATTTTTTCACGATGATAAGCAATATCAGGTAAGCGGTAGGTGGGCTCACCACTCGATTTTACCAGTACGCGATCCTGTTCAATTCCCAGTTCGCTGGTTTTGAACCAGGTAGCGCCATCTTTCTCATAAATCAGACCCTGCTCACGGAGTAGCGCTAGCACTTCATCGATTTTACCGGTCTCATACAAAGATCGCTCATTATAAAAAACGTCATGCTTCACCCCAATACGATCCAGGCTTGATTTGATAATGGCAAAGATCGACTCCTCAGCGAAGCTTTTGAATAGATCAATATCACTATCAGCATCGAGATCAGGTTGATCAGCTAACAGGTTCCGGGCAACATTGATCAGGTACTCACCTTCATAGCCACCATCTGGGAGAGCCATTTTAAGTCCCTTTAACTCCAGATAACGGGCTTTGAGTGATTCACCAAGCAGACGCATTTGACGGCCGGCATTATTAAAATAATACTCACGGGTGACCTCATAACCAGACCAGGTCAGAATACTGGATAAGGTGTCGCCAAGTACGGTTTGCCGTCCATGTCCCACGGTAAGCGGACCGGTAGGATTTGCACTTACAAACTCTACTTGAGCAGTTTTCCCAGCTCCCGTAGTGCCCTTTCCAAAGTCATCTCCTATGTCCAGAACTTGTTGCAACTGGGTCAGCAAATAATCGGAAGACTGAAAGAAATTAATGAAACCAGGTTGGACAATTATGAATTTAGCTACAATACTTTGATCGTACTGCCAGCCAGCCATTAGTTCCTCAGCGATTTGTATGGGAGACCGTTTAAGGTCACGAGCCAGCGTCATGGCTACATTGGTTGCCCAATCACCATTCTCTTTTTTTTTGGGACGTGAAAACTGTAGTCGATCGCTAGACCAGCCCAACGCTTCCAACCGGGCTGTTAACTGTTGCTCTAAATAGTCAAACATAGAATTTTCTAAAACTTCCTCTTGCTAGTTTACGTTGCATTGTACCGAGACAAGCAAAAAATATTATAAATACTACTGTCAATGGTCAAATGTCTAAAGCGGAAAGTCCCAAACATCCTGCTACTTTCTATCTTTATACATCTATTACCAATTTCAAATTTCCAGTTTCTAGCTTTATCTATTATCTGTGTTTAATCTGTGGCTAAAAGTTTCTTGGTCACTATTGCTATGGCTTATAAATCATCAAATAGGGGTGTATTGGCATCAGGCAGTGGATCATCATCTGCTAGCTCTGTAATATCGGCATCTATCCATAGTCGTTCAAGATCATAGTAGTCCCGACTAGCCTCATGGAATATATGAACAATTACATTTATATAATCCAGCAAGACCCATTCCCGAGTATCATAGCCCTCTCGATTGAAAGGGCGTTCAACAACGGAGATCTCATCCACAATATGGTCAGCAATAGCTTTGACCTGAATATCTGAATTCCCGGAACAGATGATAAAGAAGTCGGTCATGGAAGTCAGTTTGTGGACATCCATAACTTTAACACGATTTGCTTTTTTTTGGAGGGCTAGTTCGCCGATCTCCATGGCAAACTTCTGAGACTCAGAGTAATTATCAGGCATAAATTAGGTTCGTTTTTCTAAATTTGAGTGAATTATTCAATAACAGCAATGTGTATCGCTTAGGATTTTTTCTCTTGGTAAGCTGGTACAGCCTTATAGTCATGACCGATAATCATGGTAATGTCAACGGCCAGACTAACGTCTTTTTCGATGCTGACTCGATCACGACCGAGCCCCAGTTCCTTGGCCAGCTTAAACGCCGCATCTGTATTGTCAGTTCGAGCAATAATAATGGTGTTATCATAGCGAAAGTGGGCAGCGTTCTCTGTGTTCAGGACGTCAAAAGTCTTCTCATGTACAATATCTTTAAAAAGAGCAGCAATACCGCTGACACCACAGCCGTTTAGGATTTCTACGCTAACATTGGGGTACTTTTTATTGGCGATAAGTGTTTCCGGAGTGACTTCCTCAGGAATTTCAGCATAGTAGCGCATTTCTTCAGCAACAGCTCGGTTGTTTGTATGGCGATTCCAAAAAGACCAGATAAATGTCAGCACCAATACGGACAGTGCCAGCATAAGGAAATTAACCAACATGTCAGCTGATTGAGCCGGTCTCTTTTTCCGATTTTTCTTAGTCGCGCGTCGAGATTGTTTTGAAGGTTTGTTGCTAAGAACTTTTGCCATGGATGATCAATATCCCCGTGTTAAAAATGGATATGTTGAATACTGTTGTTGATAAGGATTTGATGGTAAGCGACTAAACCCGATATGAAAAAACACATTCTCTCGTGGTTGATAGATGACTTCCCCACCATACATAATATTTTCTTTACTCAAACCATTCATAAATGATGCTTGTTCGCCAAAAGGTGCTACACTTCCAAATGGAGAATGTACCAGGCCAACATATCCCTGCACTGTCACCTGCGGATTTACGGCATAATTAAAACTGGATTTCAGGAGACCCATGGCCACGGCATTATCGCCAAATGAACTCACTTGCATGGAATAGCTATTATGGAAATCAATTTTGGAAAGGTCAAGCCCAAAGATACTTGGTGATCCCGTGGTACTGCTTTGAGTCAAACCTGGAATACTGATGTCAGCACTTTTATACTGACCTAATACCAGAGAGGGGACCATTATTAAAATGACAAATAATATTAATATAGTTTGGCTTTTTTTCTGCATCATACGCTTACTCCTGCGAGCTTAAAATCTTCGCTTCTACTGTTTTTAATTCATCCACAGTATTGATACCCTGAATTTCAGAAAAAGTTTCGCAGATTTCAACCCCTACCTTTTTTCCTTTAGCTTGAAATAAAGGCAGCACATCAGGCAGGTAATATTCTCCCTGAGCGTTGCTGTTACCCACTTTAGGGAGTTCAGAATAGAGTAATTTACTATCAAAAACATAAATACCAGAATTAATCTCATTGATGTTTAGTTGATCTGCAGCCGCATCCTTGTGCTCCACCACCCGATCGAAGAGGTCATCAGAAGTGCGTAGAACCCGGCCATATCCTGTCGGATCAGCTGCTAAAGCAGTTAACACTGTGGCAGCATATGAACCACTATGATGTTTATCCAAAAGAGCGGCCAAAGTACTTGCCTGTAGTAGGGGGACATCACCGGAGAGTACAATCACGTCACCATCAAAATTTTCCAAAAGCTCAGTCGTTTGCAGAACCGCATGTCCGGTCCCCAATTGCTCTAATTGTTCAGCAAAAAGTACGGGCTCACTTTTTAAGGTTTCCCTGACGATCTCCTGCTGATGTCCGACAATGCATATAATTTTAGATGCGGATAAGCTTTTTGCCTGATCAACGACATATTGAATTAAGGGTTTCCCCAGGATAGGATTACAGACCTTGGGAATATCGTCCCGCTTCATGCGAGTGCCTTTTCCAGCCGCCATAATAACTACTGCTAATTGTGTGCTCATATTACTTCCATATCTTGGCTCAATTTAAGAAGCTTATAGGTAAAGGGTATGGATTTCAGGTGCTTACACTGAATTAATGATACCGCCACCAACGACAAGTTCGCCTTGGAAGAAAACAGCAGATTGTCCGGGAGCAATGGCACTTTCAGGGTTCACAAATTTCACGCTGATTTCTTCAGGGGAAATTCGGGTGATCATAGCTGGCTTGGCACTATGGTTATAGCGAATTTGTACATCAACTGGTTTATCAAGTATAAATGATTCAGGGATCAGCCAGTTGCATGAATTTACAGTGAACTCGGTGGCTTTGACATCCTCTTTACTCCCAACATGGACGACATTATTATCTACGTCAATTTTATTGACAAAAACTCGCTCACCAGTTGCTAGTCCAAGACCCTTCCGTTGGCCAACGGTGTAATTGAAGACACCTTGATGCTGACCAATCACATCTCCTTGAGCATTAACAAAATCTCCTGCTGGGGCTGATTCAGCGATTTCGGGATATTGATCATTCAGGAAGCGCCGATAGTCGTTGTCAGGGACAAAGCAGATTTCCATACTTTCCGGAGTATCGGCCGTACGCATATCAGCCTGGGCTGCTAGTTCCCGGACTTCCTTTTTAGACAGATCTCCCAAGGGGAAGAGGGTTCGTTCCAAATCTTCTGGTTTGATACCCCACAGAACATAGGATTGATCTTTGATGTTGTCTTTCCCGCGGCCGACAACCCATTTACCAGATGACTCGTGACGTACTTTGCGAGCATAGTGACCGGTCGCTAAAAATTCCACACCCAGGTCATCCAACTTATTCAAAAGCGCATGCCATTTGATCTCAGTGTTACAAATGATACAGGGGTTAGGCGTGCGTCCAGCTTTGTATTCAGTGACAAAATTTTCAATCACTATTTGTTTAAACTCGGCTGACATATCCAGGGTATAATGGGGAATGCCCAGGGCTGCACATTCAGCCTTAGCGTTATTAATATCATCTAGCGAACAGCAATTGCTGTCATGCGTAGGCTGGCCACCTGTATCGATATATCCCCACAGCTTCATGGTGACACCAATGACATTATAGCCCTGCTCTACCAGCAGTCGAGCGGCCAGGGAGCTATCAACACCACCACTCATGGCAATCACGACTTTTTTCGGTTCAGTACTCATCAGGGAGACTCTTTTTGAATTGACTGGACAATCGTTTCCAGCTCGTTGCAGAAAATATCAATTTCATTTTGGCTTGTTTCAAGTCCCAGCGAGATTCGTAGGCTTGCCTGGGCAAGGCTATCTTCAAAACCTAGGGCTGTTAGAACATGGGATGGGGCTTGTGAACCTGAGCTACAAGCCGCGCCATTTGAAACGGAGATATTTTCTCTGTCCAATCTTATGAACAGGGCTTCTCCGTCTACCCGATGTATGGAACAATTTAAAATATGAGGGCTGTAGTCAGCATTCCCACGATTGATCTGCAGACCTTGAATATTGAGTAGTCGCTCCTGGAGATGTTGGATCAATCCCTCGAAGTGTGCAT
>JAUVDF010000027.1 GCA_030595455.1 Fidelibacterota bacterium
GGCGTTGTGACCACGAATCTTACCGTTTCTGATGGGGGCTTCCATGGGGCCGGTGAAACTGAGATCTCCAATAAAATCACCGCTGATAGCATCTATGGTTGAGATATAGGATGTTAGAAAAGGCATCTCATTCAGGATGAATTCGAAATTCAAATCCATATCCCTATGGAAAACAGCGGTTCTATCTTCAGCGACCATATCGAGAGATATGGGCATGGTACCTATTCCTGAACCATATCCCCAATTGCTGATGGTTGACAATGAATCAAAAGTCAACAAATTATCTTCATAAATAAAATCTGCATACGCTGATGTAAAACTGAGTGTGTCAAATTTAGCGTCGGTGATAAAGAGCTGGCCATCGAGTTTGGTTGCGCTAGGCGTGCCCCTTAATGATAAGGCACCAGTAGCCCGACCAGATATGGGCATTTCAACAATTGAAGTAAAATTTAAATCCTTGAGCAGATAATTATCAAAGACAATCGAGAAGTTCTGGCCTGCTGTTTTATACTGATCCCCGCGCATTTTATAACCCCAGGGTAAGCTGCCTTTTAGGTTTAGACTTCCGTCATTGATGGTAGCGTATATGTTATTACTGAAAACCGAGCCACTGCGAAGAATGAGATCAACATTGGCAGTATCAGATGGGTATCCAAGCGTTAAACCGTTTTTAAGCATAAGCTGGGCATGAACCACTGGATCTCCAAGGGATCCAGTTATTTGTGCTGTACCAGTGGCGATACCAGCAAAGGATGTCTTGAGCTGAAGAAACTGGGTCACTTTCTCAATGTCGATTAATTCATAACTAGCCGAAAGATCAAATCCTGGATCGTATCCATAACTGCCCTCGAAGGACAATCCACCGTTATTAAAAACCACTACAGTGGGTGGTAAATAGAAGTTACCATCCGTTGATCGATGAACTTGAACACTGTCTGCCAGTCTAAATTGGTTTTGATCGATAATCATATTCATTTTGGATAATTCTAATGAATTTCTTTCAAAACGTCCACTCAGTGAAACAAGGTTCTTTGTCCCCTGAAGGTGCAAATCTTCAATTACATAGCCATCTTCAGTAATGTGCCCCAGTATCGTAAATGATTTTAAGCTGTCACCAACAAGTGATCCCTGCTGCCCCTGCAGTGCGATATTCCCGAAAACAGAGCCAGCTTGATATGTGAAATCAAGTTTTCCTAATCCGCTTATTTTTAGCTTATCTGAGAATCCCAGGCCACTGGGTGTAAATTCTCCAGAAATTCGGGGGCTTTGTAAATTCCCAGTAATATCAAATTCGCCATCCAGCCGACCTTCCGGCTGTTGCAAATTATTAAACTTTTGCATAAAACTGAAATCAGAGAGATTCAGCTTTGTGTGAAACGCTATACTATCATTATTAATCAAGCCGGAAAATGTTAGTAGATTATTTTTCTGTCTAAGGTTGCCATGGGAAAAGTTTATGCTGGCATCTGGAAGCAATTCTATATCAGCTAGAAGTGAATCATATTCTAATCCATTTACCATAAAGGATGCAAGGCGAGTGGCTATATTGTACTTACCATCACTACCTTTAAAGTTGAAATCACCAATGGGTTCATCAACCTGCAGGGTGTTCAAAGGGATAAACGGGTTCAGGTCTAAACGAAATATTTTGCCAAAGCCTTCTATTACCTGATTTGTGTCTCTGCTTGCGGAAATGCTCAGATTACTTAAATCTGACCCTACAGTGAGTGTTATAGATTCCCCAATTGCACTTTTTCTCAGGTGTTCAAGATGGAATGGATAGGCTATCTCATCAAAAGAGAATAAGCCGGTTCCACCAAGTTCCATGCCAGTACTATGGAAATATAAGTCAAGATCAAAATCCAGGAGCAGGTCCGCAAGCATGGTTGGGAGGCTCAATCCACCTATAGAATGTGGATTAACCTGGTTTCCCTGCAAATTAATAAGCATATCCTGGTCAGAAATCTGCCCATTCAAGAGGATATCAAATTCAGATGACCTTATGTGAAGGTTTTTAACATTCTTGATCGTGTTATCGAAACCGAATAAACCAACTACATCCAGTGAGTCACCTGTGAGGTAAGGCAGTGAAATGTTCGACGAGGTGACCTCTAGCCCGGTAAATCCATCGATTCGCCACAGATTGCCCTGTAAATGATCGATTGATACTGTATCTATGGCATCACCCAGGTATAGAGCAATATCGCCCTTATCAGCGTGTATTTGTTGGATGATTAAAGAAGACCTGGAAGGACGATCTATAGCTGGAAAACTTATGTCATTCACATATTGTGCATTAAAAAGATAGCTATCTATAGCAAGCTGACTAATTACGATCTCACCATTATTCCAGTCAGTCTCCCACCCACTGATCTGGAGTTTATCAGCATAAAACAGGGTGTCTTCGCCCTGGTTGATGGTAATTAAAGCCTGGTTAACACCAAAAGTGCTACTCAATATGCCACCATGAACATTACCCTTAGCGGAAATATTATAAGTATTTAGGGCATAGGTGTTAAGCAGGTTAATCGCAAAAGTCGAAAATAGATGCGTTTGGAAGAGAAGTAGATAGATTAGAATTGCAGTAGCACTCAATGCTACTGCTCCAATCCATTTTGCGACCCTCTTCTTCATGATCTAAAACGCTCCTTTAATTAGCATAGAATGTACTGTGCTATTTAGATATTTCTACCACTTAGAGATCAAAGTGTTCATGGATTTGTGGAATTATTTTGTATAAAAAAAGCAATGATTAGTTAACTATTTAAGCTCACTAATCATTGCTAATTTACCCTAGTCTGGGATATATGACCCGATCGGGCTATTTACTTTTCGTATCCTCTTCGTCAACCACTTCAAAGTCAGCTTCTTCTACTTCCTCTTCGTTGGTCTTCTGTTTGGAATCACCTTCAGCTCCTTGTGGAGCTTCAGCATCGCCTTCAGCTTTACTAGCTTCATACATGGAGCCGGAAGCTTGTTGCCATATTTCTGTAAGAGCAGCAATGGCAGCCTCAATAGCAGCTTTGTCAGAACCAAGCTGGACAGATTTAACGCCCTCGACTTTTTCTTCAATCTGTGATCGCATGTTCTCAGGGACTTTGTCGCCATACTCTTCCAGGTTCTTTTCAGTCTGGTATACTAAGGCATCTGCCTGATTCCGGATATCAATCAGCTCGCGGGCTTTTGTATCCTCATCGGCATGCTTTTCAGCATCCTTGATCATCTGCTCCTTCTCGGCATCAGACAAGCCGCTAGATGCTTCAATGCGGATTGATTGCTCTTTACCGGAAGCTTTATCTTTTGCATTAACATGCAGGATTCCATTGGCATCAATATCAAAGGTCACTTCGATCTGGGGCATTCCCCTTGGTGCCGGTGGAATACCATCCAGGATGAAACGGCCCAGTGATTTATTATCAGCGGCCATTTGTCTTTCACCTTGAAGGACATGAATTTCAACTTGAGCCTGATTATCAGCAGCAGTCGAGAAAGTCTCACTCTTCTTACTGGGGATAGTCGTATTGCGGTCAATCAGGTGTGTACAAACACCACCCAGAGTTTCAATGCCTAATGATAATGGGGTAACATCCAGCAGCAAAACATCGGAAACTGCACCAGAAAGAACTCCACCCTGAATAGCAGCACCCATGGCCACCACTTCGTCAGGATTAACGCCCTTGTTAGGATCTTTACCAAAAATCTCTTTAACTATTTCCTGTACTTTCGGTATCCGGGAGGAGCCTCCAACCAGAATAACTTCATCAATATCACTGGCAGACAGTCCGGCATCTTTAATAGCGTTTATACAGGGTTTACGCAGACGTTTGAAAAGATCGTCAGTTAAACTCTCGAATTTTGCTTTTGATAGCTTTAATACCAAGTGTTTCGGACCAGTTTGGTCAGCAGTGATGTAGGGCAGGTTTATTTCTGTTGAGCTGGTACTGGAAAGTTCCACTTTTGCTTTCTCAGCTGCTTCTTTTAAACGCTGCATGCCCATGGCATCTTTAGAAAGATCAACACCTTCAGCTTTTTTGAATTCTGCTACCATCCATTCGATAATGGCTTGATCCCAGTCATCTCCACCAAGATGTGTATCACCATTGGTTGATTTTACTTCAAAAACACCGTCACCTAGTTCCAGTACAGAAACATCAAAAGTACCACCACCAAGGTCAAAAACAGCAATTGTCTCATCTTCTTTTTTATCCAGGCCATACGCCAGAGCAGCTGCTGTCGGTTCATTGATGATGCGCTTTACATTTAAACCAGCAATTTTACCGGCATCTTTAGTGGCTTGACGTTGTGAATCGTTAAAGTAAGCAGGTACAGTTACCACTGCATCTTCAATTTTTTCACCAAGATATTCTTCTGCGGTCTGTTTCATCTTCTGGAGAATCATAGCAGAGATCTCAGGAGGAGAATAAGAGTCTTTCCCTATCTGTACCTGGCTACGGCCACCGGGTCCACTCACAATCTTGTAAGGCACTTCTTCGATCTCGCGACCAACCTCATCAAACTTGCGACCCATGAAACGCTTTACTGAATATATCGTATTTGTAGGGTTTGTGATCGCTTGACGCTTGGCAGGTTGCCCGACAAGTCGATTCCCCTCTTTCGTGAAAGCCACAACTGAAGGTGTCGTTCTGCCACCTTCTGCGTTCGTAATCACGACTGAATCTTTTCCTTCGATGATAGATACACAAGAATTTGTTGTACCTAAATCAATTCCAATAACTTTACCCATTCTTACCTCATCATATGTTCATTAGTATATTTAATAATATTGTTCATCGACCCAATTAGATCAATCCGTGTGCCAAACCAGAATATAAGCCATTATGGCATATATGTATCTATATGTCTGCCACATGTAGCGTTATTAGTTAGAAAATGTAGTGGAAGTTATGGTTTTTGACGGTAGTGATTCACGATTGGCATACGTCTGCCAATACCGAAAGCTTTAGATGTAACCCGAATGCCAGGTGGCATTTGCTGTCTTTTGTATTCATTAATCCGAACTTTATGCAGGATTTCCTCAATCAACTCTCTTTCCCAGCCTTTGGACAGGAGCGTATCAATATCAGAATGCTTTTCAATAATAGCATTTACCAAAGGTGCTACCACCTCATAATCAAAGGGGTCGACCTGGTTCTCGCGCAATTCAGCACTGGGCTTTTTGGTAATGGTATTCCTGGGGATGCTATCTTTGCCTTGAATACTATTGTAGTGCTCAGCTAAAGCATAGACCATACGCTTGCCGATATCACTGATAACCGCTAACCCACCAGACATATCACCATATAGGGTACAATACCCTAATGCAATTTCAGTCTTATTCCCAGTAGTGAGCAGCAAACTTCCATCTCGGTTAGAAAGACTCATGAGAATATTCCCACGAATACGAGCTTGCAAATTTTCTTCTGGAAGTCCCTCCAGGGCTTTACCAAGAGATTCAGTATAAGTATCTTGAAATCCCTCAAATACGCGACCTATGGGTACATTTAGATATTCTATGCCAATGTTCTCAGCTAATGTTTCTGCGTCACTTACACTATGGTCGGATGAATATTTAGATGGCATTGCCACGCCTAAGACGTTTTCAGCACCTAGAGCCTCAACAGCTATGACAGCAGTAACAGCTGAATCTATACCCCCGGACAGTCCTAAAACCGCTTTTGAGTGTCCCGTTTTATGGAAATAATCACGGACCCCCAAGACCAGACCATCGAAAATCTGCTGTTCTTTTGAGATAGTCGGCAATTCGATTGGTTTTGCTATGGGTGTATCCAATGGAAGTTCTAGACTATAAACCTGTTCTTCGAATTGAGGACAGACGTGAACCCAATCTCCATTCTGATCAGCAATCATGGACATTCCGTCAAAGACCAACTGATCCTGCCCACCGACTAGATTTACATAAATATATGGTTTATGATATTTCTTTATCTTGTTGATAATCAGGCGACTACGCTCAATGTATTTATTAGTAACAAAGGGTGATGCGGATAGGTTTATAAATAGATCAGCCCCAGCGTCACCTAAAATATCACAGATCTTATAATCAATATATTCATCCCATAAATCTTCGCACACATGAATGCCAAGCCGAAGCTCAACTCCGCTCCGGAATTTCACGGAAACAGGTTGGTTGTCACGTCCAGGTTTAAAGTAACGCCATTCATCAAATACATCATAGGTGGGCAATAATGATTTATTGACCCAGGTAACTATTTTTCCATGCTGGAGGACGGCGACTGAGTTATAGGTATCCTGACCATCGAAATGAATAGCTCCAATTAAGGTAAGCATCTCACCGCTTGATTTGGCCAGGCGCTCAACCATTTTCAGGTTTTTATTCACAAAGTGCCGTTCCAGTAATAAATCCTGTGCTGGATAACCGGTAATATACATTTCTGGAAAAACCAGCAGGTCAGTCCCTGTGGCTTCCATATCTTGCATAACCTGAAAGGCTCGGTCAGTATTTTCATTTAAGGCACCAACTGTGGGATTCAGCTGTGCGATTGCCAGTTTCAGCTTTGCTGACATCAGTTATTACCTTTTATAATGCTCAGGATTGTGTCAACTGCTTGACTGGGTGTTTCAGTATTGATGCTCCCGGGTATATCCCAGGATTTGTAAGCTAGAACTGGTTTTTTGTCGCTAAGGGTATATGCTATTTCAGATAAAGTGCCATAAGCACCTTCAACAGCGATTGCTCCCTGTACTGAGCGGATGATGATTCCGTTCCGGAGGTCGCCCATACCAGTCATAACTGGTATATTGATATAGTCATTGGCACCGTCCAGGTCATTCTCTTTTAGAATACCAACTGCTATACCGCCACCTGCCTGTACGCCATTGCTGGCAGCTTCCATGATACCAGAGGCACCACCGGTATAGACAATTACACCGTGCTCCCCAAGTAGCTTGCCAACTTCATAGGCAAACTTCAGACCCTCAGGGCTAGCCTCCCGGGCACCAATAATGGCAATACGGATTGTGTCTTTGGCCAGGATCATGGGTTTAGTCTTGTGATAGTCCTTGGAAATGGGATGGTTTCACGGATGTGTTTTAGTCCACATATCCAGGACACTACTCTTTCAACACCTAGACCGAAACCAGAATGTGGGAATGATCCATAACGACGCAGATCAAGATACCAGGCATAATCTTCTTCTGAGCCACCTTCTGCTTTTATCCGCTTGATCATGGCGTCAATATCATCTTCACGCTGAGAACCACCGATAATCTCGCCATAGCCTTCCGGTGCCAACATATCCAATGCCATGACTTGCTTATCGTTTTCAGGATCACGTTTCATATAAAATGCTTTGATAGCTGCTGGGTAACGGTGAACCATAACCGGTTTATCAAATTGACTGGAGATGATGGTTTCATCGCCCGCGCCAAAATCATTACCCCATTCAAACTCGACACCATTCTCCTGCAATATTTTAACACCCTCTGTATATGAAATACGGGGAAAAGGTTTTTGAATAGCTTCAAGCTTGCTAATGTCTCTTTCAATGGTTTCCAGTTCAGGACGACGATGTTCAAGTACCTGAGCCACGATATACGACACGAAATCTTCTGCCAGATCCATATCCATATCCAGGTCATGAAATGCCATCTCTGGTTCAACCATCCAAAATTCAGTCAAATGACGACGGGTTTTAGATTTTTCAGCCCGAAAAGTGGGACCAAAAGTATAGATTTTACCAAAGGCTGCAGCACCTGCTTCACCATATAATTGTCCACTCTGAGTCAAATAGGCTTTCTCACCAAAATAATCAGTCGCAAAAAGGGTTGCTGTACCTTCTGTTGCTGCCTTTTGAAATATTGGGGCGTCCATTAAGGTGAAGTCGCGGTCATCAAAGAAATCACGGATCGCTTTAATGATTGTATGCCTGATTCGAATAATGGCATGTTGGCGCTTGGAACGCAACCAGAGGTGGCGATTATCCATTAAATAGTCCGTGCCATGCTCTTTTTTTGATATTGGATATTCTTCAGCCACAGCAATGAGTTCTACTTTACTGGCCAGCATCTCATAACCGCCTGGAGATCTAGGTTCTGCTTTGATTAGACCGGTTACAATCACGGACGATTCCTGAGTAATGACATCCTTGATGTCAAAAGAAGCCTCATCAGCATCAGTTTTAGTGATCACAATCTGCATGATACCAGTACCATCCCTGAGCAATAAGAACCAGATCTTACCGCTTTTACGGACGCTATAAGCCCAGCCTTTCAGGGTAACAGTCTCGCCTGTAAAGGTTTTTGCGTTTTGAATTAAATATTCTTTCATTTCTCTACCATTCTTCTGTCATAGATTCGATAATCAGATCGATCAATTTCTCAATCGCTTCATCATATGCATCTTCGCGTTCAAGTTTTTCAGCATCACTTCTTGTAGCATTCTCATCCTCACTAAAGTAAGTGCCAAATACTGTAAAGTTCTTTTTAAATAGCTCTGAATCCCTGATATGATCAAACCAGATCAATTCACCACGGAATTCAAGACGATATTCTAAAATATTTTCGCTTTCATCAAAGCTATTAGGTTTATCGCTAATACTTTTTATTTGCCCCTCGATATGAGAATCTGGGGATTCTTTGGTCGACAGCGGCAATATCTGCTCGTTGAGCATGCGGTCTGTCAACGCTTCCTCAATATCGGTTTCCACCGCAAATTCAGTAGTTAAATTCTTAAATGTGATCAATTCCACATCATGGAGATGATCAGGGATACTCCCTTTAAATGAATAAATCCCACAACTGGCTAAAACTAGTATGAGGGGTAATATCTGACTAATTCTCTTGTGCAATACCATACTCTTTAATCTTCCTATAGAGAGTTCTCTCAGCCATTTCCAATGCCTGAGCTGTCTTCCGTTTATTAAAATTGAAGCGCTGCAGGCTACGTAGAATCAATTCTCTTTCAACTTGTGATGCTGTCAATGACCCCATCATATTGGGGTTAATTATTGGTCCAGAATCACCATCGTTTACTTCTTGAGCCTGCTCATCAGGTAACACTTCAAGCGCTG
>JAUVDF010000166.1 GCA_030595455.1 Fidelibacterota bacterium
AGACATGGAGGGTGACAGCAAATCAAATGCGCGCACTTTACCTCTGGTCTGGGGTGAAACAGCTACCGTTAAGTTCACCATCACGCTAATGGCAATCGCCATGGTGCTGTTTCCTTTTCCTGCTGTATTCGGGGCTTACACTGATGTCTATTTGTGGATCGTCATCCTGGGAATTAACCTGCCCCTGTTAATCAGTATGCTCCTGATCTGGAAGAATCCAGTGAAAAAAAATTATAGTCGGATTCAATTATTTTTAAAACTCAATATTTTTGTTGGGCTGGCTGCCATCTATCTTGGGCGACCTTTGTAAGTGTTTTTTTCGTGGGGATATAAGTAAGGAAATCTTGTGGCCGAATTTGTCCACCTACATAACCATTCGCACTATTCACTCCTGGATGGTGCGGCCCGCATTGACCAGATCATTGCCAAGGTTTCTGAGTTAGAGCAGAAGAGCTTCGCCTTGACCGATCATGGCAACATGTTCGGTGCCGTCGAATTCTACAAATCAGCCACCAAAGCCGGCATTAAGCCGATTCTCGTCATGGAAGCCTATGTGGCTCCCGGTCTTCACACGGAAAAACGAACCTATACCGAAGGTAAACGGGCCTACCACCTCGTGCTCCTGGCAAAAAATGAGACGGGCTATCGCAACTTATTAAAATTGACTTCTATGGCCTATCTGGATGGATTCTATTTTACACCGAGAGTCGATAAAGACCTCCTGCGTAAATATTCTGAAGGTCTGATTGCCACCTCAGCCTGCCTCAGTGGTCAGGTGACCTACCACGCCAGTCGTGGAGACTATGATCGTGCTAAAGAACAGGCCATCGAATACGATGAAATTTTTGGTCGTGGGAATTACTTTCTTGAATTACAGCGACATTTCACACTGGAAGGCCGTGAGTTTGAAAAAGAAGCTATCGCCCGCGAAGTCGTTCGAAAAATCTCCAAAGATACGGGGATTCCGCTGGTAGCCACTAATGATGCTCACTATGTGAGCGCTGATCATCATCTGGCTCATGATGCCTTGATCTGCATTGGTCGTGGAAAATTTGTCAGCGATACCAATCGCATGAAATACGACACTAAAGACATCTACATCAAAAGTTCCGAGCAAATGGTGGAACTATTTAAAGATGTTCCAGAAGCGATTGAGAACACTTTACGGATTGAAGAGATGTGCCAGTTTAAGCTGGAAACTGGTGTCAACCACATGCCGGAATTTCCCATTCCTGAGGGACTTTCACTAAATGATCACTTGGACAACCTCACCAAAGAGGGTATGGATCGAAGGGTTAAAAAAGTGGACTCCCGTTATGAAGAACGCCTGGCATATGAACTGGATGTTATCAAGAAAATGGGCTTCCCCGGATATTTCCTGATCACCCATGATTTCGTAAAATATGCCAAAGACCAACGCATCCCAGTTGGCCCAGGACGTGGCTCTGCCGCTGGTAGTCTGGTAGCCTACTCACTGGGGATTACTGACCTGGATCCACTCCAGTATGATCTACTCTTTGAGCGCTTTTTAAACCCGGACCGGGTCAGTATGCCTGATATCGATATTGACTTTTGTTATGACCGTCGGGAAGAGGTTATTAACTATATGCGCGATCGCTTTGGTCATGATTCCGTGACCCAAATTATCACTTTCAATAAGCTCAAAGCCCGAGCAGTTATCCGGGATGTAGGGCGCGTACTGGAAGTGCCCATCAAGGAAACTGACCGCATTGCCAAGCTGGTTCCAGAAGAATTGGGCATTAAGCTGGCTCCGGCCTTAAAAAAGAGTCCTGAGCTTAAACAGGCTTCTGAACTGGATGAAGTTCATGTCAAACTCTTTGATTATTCCCAGGTCCTGGAAGGCATGAACCGCAATGCCGGTAAACATGCTGCCGGTCTGGTTATTGCTCCAGGAAAACTAACCGATTATATCCCCCTCTATAAATCAGCTAAAGACGGGTCAGTTACCAGTCAGTACGATATGAAGGCCATCGAAGATGTAGGCTTGATCAAGTTTGACTTCCTGGGACTAAGAACCCTGACCGTTATTCAAGAGGCTGTGGACCTGATTAAAGAATTCAAGAATGTTGAAATTGATATTAAGAAAATTCCATTGGATGATCCCGCGGTTTATAAGCTATTTGCCGATGGTCTCACGATTGGATTATTTCAGTTTGAATCCACTGGTATGCGGGAGTACCTGAAGAAGCTTAAACCCACGGCTCTGGGTGATCTAATCGCCATGAACGCCTTGTATCGACCAGGTCCCATGGGCAATATCAACGACTTTATCGCCCGTAAGCATGGTGAGCAAAAAGTTACCTCACTCCATCCCCTCATGGATGATATTCTCAAGGAAACTTACGGGATTATCGTCTATCAGGAACAGGTGATGCAGTTGGGGTCTGTGATTTCTGGCTTCTCACTCTCAAAAGCTGATTTGATGCGTCGCGCCATGGGTAAGAAGATCAAAGCCCTTATGGATGAAATGAAGGGTGAATTCATTTCAGGAGCCAAGCGGAATAAGATAGACGAGAAGCTATCGACAAAAATCTGGGATTTGATTGAAAAATTTGCCGAATACGGCTTCAACAAGAGTCACTCGGCTGCCTATTCAGTGATTGCCTATCAGACAGCTTATCTAAAAACCCACTATCCGGTTGAATTCATGGCTGCCAACTTGAGCTCTGAAACGGGCAATACGGATAAGATTCAGATGTTATTAGCTGAATGTCGCAAGTTGGGCATTAAAGTGATCCCCCCAAATGTCAGCAGTAGTTATGTCCGATTTTCTCCAGGTGAGGGGGAGACTATCATTTACGGTTTGAACGCCATTAAAAAGGTCGGTTCTAAAGCGGCAGAAGCCATTATGGATGAATGGAAAGAAAATGGCCGTTTTGAGTCAATCTTTGATTTTTGCACCCGGGTAGATTCACATAATCTCAATAAAGGGGTCACCGAAGCGCTGGTTGGTAGTGGTGCTATGGATTCGCTACCTGGTACTCGCTGGGAAAAATTTATAAGTGTGGAAGATGCCGTCCATCACGGGCAGCGGGTTCAAACCCTGAAAAACACCAATCAGACCGATCTATTTGGGGGTGGCGGAGACTCAGCTATGATCCGGGAGCCGGAACTGAGCGAAGCCCCTTCCTGGAACAATATGGACCTGCTCAACCGGGAAAGAGACTATATCGGGTTTTACCTGACTGGTCACCCCTTGCAAGGCTATGAAAGCGAAATTCAATCCTTTTCAACTATAGATTTGGTTGATCTCACCGCAGTCCGGGATGAACAAGAAGTCCGGGTGGGTGGAATTATTTCAAGTATGAAAATCCACTATGATAAGCGTAACAACCAGATGGCATTTTTCACGCTAAATGGTTTGGATGGGTCCGTTGAAGCTCTGACCTTTTCTGATCCCTTCTCCAAATTTAAAGAACATATCGCAAATGATTCACGGGT
>JAUVDF010000064.1 GCA_030595455.1 Fidelibacterota bacterium
CTTCCGCCAACTTAGTGCTTGCAATTCCCTGAACTTAATGATATAGCGTCAGTTAGAACAAGTGACTCTCTGGATATGGGGCGTTACCGGCAACCATGCCCCTGAATTGACCAGGAGAAGCTTAAGAAATAATCTCCCTCCTGAATGACATAACAGAGAACAAATGACCTTTAAAGATTTAAATATCATACCACCTATTATGAAAGCTCTGGAAGCTGAAGGATACACGCATCCAACGCCTATCCAGGAACAATCCATCCCGATTTTATTACAGGGCAAGGATTTATTAGGTAGTGCTCAAACGGGGACAGGAAAGACCGCAGCCTTTGCGCTTCCAATCCTCCAATTGCTTTATCAGGAAAAGCAGAGGAACAACAGACCACACAAAATTAGAGCCCTGATCGTTACCCCTACCAGGGAATTAGCAATCCAGATCGGGGAAAGCTTTTCCGTTTATGGCAAACATACCGGTATCCGAAATACAGTTATTTTTGGTGGTGTGAAACAAGGCAAACAAACGGATGCGCTACGTAGAGGGGTCGATGTTTTGGTGGCGACTCCAGGACGATTACTGGACCTTATTGGCCAGGGCTATATTTCTTTAAAAGATGTTGAGTATTCAGTACTTGATGAAGCTGACCGTATGTTAGACATGGGTTTTATCCATGATATCCGGAAGCTTATTGCACAACTTCCGGCAAAGAGACAATCGCTATTCTTCTCTGCGACAATGCCTCCTGATATTATTGCCTTATCCCATAAGCTCTTAGGAAGCCACCCGGAAAAAGTGTCCGTAACACCAGATCAAACCACGGCAGAAAAAGTTGAACAAGCTGTCTACTATGTATCCAAAAAGAGCAAGATTAAACTACTCATTCATCTTATGAAACTTGAGTCACCTGATTCAGTTCTAGTCTTTTCAAGAACAAAACATGGTGCCAATAAAATTGTCCGCTTACTGGAAAAGGCCGGGATTGTTGCTGAAGCAATCCATAGTAACAAATCGCAAACTGCCCGGCAAAGAGCCTTAAACAATTTTAAAAAGGGTGACACGCCCGTACTGATAGCAACCGATATTGCTGCTCGGGGAATCGATGTGGATGAGCTCTCCTATGTAATCAATTATGATCTACCCAATATTCCAGAAACCTATATCCATCGGATTGGCCGAACTGGCCGGGCTGGTCTGAGCGGGATTGCTGTATCCTTTTGCGATCCAGAAGAACAGCCCTTTTTAAAGGATATTCAGAAGTTAATTGGTCAAAAGATACCGGTGATTTCCGACCACCCTTATAAACAAGATCAGTCTGACACAGCAAATGCTAGTGCTAATATCACCCTAACGGGAAGACAACGGCAACAAGCGCAAAAATCTGGTGGTGGCAATAAGGACCGTCAGAAACAAGGTAGATCACGTTCGAGAAAACGGTTTTAGTCGGAATTATAGAAACGTGTTGAATAGAAATGACGAAGACCATCAAGGTCTAGAGGAAATAAAAACAAAATGATTACTTTTAAAGAGACCGGACTACTTGATGACGTACTTAATGCCATCGCAGAGTTAGGTTTTGAAACACCAACCCCCATTCAAGCGAAAACCATTCCCCATCTATTATCATCTGACCAAGATGTAATTGCTGCGGCTCAAACCGGTACGGGAAAGACAGCCGCTTTCGGCTTACCAATTATCCAACTTACCAAGCTGGAAGATAAGCGAACCCAGTCGTTGGTGCTTTGTCCAACCCGGGAACTCTGTATTCAAATCACCAAGGATTTGAAAAATTATTCCAAATACTATAAGGGTCTTGGTGTTGTTCCCGTGTATGGTGGAGCCAGTGTCGATACCCAACTACGAGCCCTAAGGAAAGCGGCTCAAGTTGTGGTAGCCACACCTGGTCGAGCTATGGATTTGATTAAGCGGAAGAAATTAGTCTTAAACAATGTCGTTAGAGTTGTCCTTGATGAGGCCGACGAAATGCTCAGCATGGGCTTTAAGGATGATCTGGAAGCTATCCTGGCTGAAACCCCAGAGGAAAGACAGGTCCTGCTATTCTCCGCTACCATGCCCCGCGGAATTGTATCCATTACTAAGAAATATATGAAGGATCCAGTCCAGCTATCTGTAGAACGTGCGGATGTTGCTACAAAAAATATTAACCATTTGTACTATATGGTGCATGCCAGTGATCGTTATGAACTGCTAAAACGTATTGCGGATATCAATCCAAATATTTACGGAATCGTATTCTGCCGAACACGTCGGGAGACGAAGGAAATAGCCCACAAACTCATGCATGATGGTTATAACGCTGATGCTTTGCATGGTGAATTATCTCAGGCGCAACGAGATGAAGTTATGGATAGATTCAGGAGACATCGTCTTCAGCTTCTCGTAGCAACTGATGTAGCTGCTCGTGGCCTGGATGTCAATGACCTCACCCATGTGATCAACTTAAACTTGCCAGATGATGTTGAAATCTATGTCCACAGGAGTGGTAGAACTGGTAGAGCCGGGAAAAGTGGTACTTCCATTGCCATTATCAACACTCGAGAAAACCGCAAGATCAACGATATTGAGCGAAAATTCAAGATATCCTTTTCCAAGCAACTGGCGCCAACGGGCAAAGATATCTGTACCAAGCAACTCTATACGTTAATTGATAAAATCGAAAAAGTTAAAGTTGATGAGCATCAGATTGACCCCTTCCTGCCCGCTATTCTAAAAAAGCTGGAATGGCTAAGTCGCGAAGAACTTATCAAACACTTTGTATCTGCAGAATTTAATCGATTCCTGGATTATTATAAAAACTCCAGGGATATAAATATCAGTGATCGACCAGCTCGTGAGAAGCAGACCCGCCAGGAAAGACGCAAGACATCCTTCACACGTCTTTTTATTAATGTGGGCTCTCTTAATAGTTTAAACCCAGCTCGCTTGATTGGCTTAATCAATGAGGCTTTAAACTCCAGAGATGCTCAGGTAGGTAACATAGAAATCATGAAAAAGTTTGCCTTTTTTGAGATTGAAACAGGTATCGAGACAAAACTTATCAAGGCTTTCAAGGGTCGCAATTTTGAAGGTGTTGATCTATCAGTAGAGGTTTCTCAGGAAAAACCATCTGGTGCCTCATCATCATCTGATGTTTGGCCTCCAAAGAAAAAGAGGGGCTATCCAAAACGAGATGGTAGAAGTGGCAGTAGGAAAAAGCCAGCTAGTAGTGGTCGACGCAAACGTAGAAAATAGTAGCAGGGCTCTATTCATGATTTAGCTTACGATCATGAAACTATCAGTCCTGGTCGCTTTGCTTATTCTATTATTGACAGCCTGCGATGAAACAGTCGATACGCCTATTGAAGATGTTGACTACCGACAGGAAATGCGCCAGCTGGTAATTAATCTAAGCACCTGGTCAAAAACCCAACAATCAGAGTTTATTGTTATACCTCAAAACGGTCAAGAGCTTGTTACAGAGACCGGTGAGGGTAATAGCACTCCACAAACAGATTACCTCAATGCTATCGATGCGACAGGTCGCGAAAGTATGTTCTATGGATACTATGCAGACGATCAAGAAACACCTGAAGAGGATAAGCAGCATTTGATCGATCTCTGCGTTTTGTGTGAGTCGCATGGCGTAGAGGTTCTGGCCACTGATTATTGCTCTACCCAAAGCAAAGTTGATGATTCCTTTACCCTGAATGATCAATATGGTTATATATCATTTGCAGCAGATCAGAGAGATCTGAACAATATACCAAGTTATCCTGACACACTTTACAATGAGAATGGTAATGACATTTTAAATATTGCTGACGCTCAGAATTTTCTGTATTTAATTAACAGTGAAAACTTCTCTGAGAAACAAGACTTCATCAATACAGTAAACGCCACTAATTATGATCTAATCATCATGGATTTATTCCACAATGAATTATCATATACTGCCGCTGAAATAGAATCACTTAAAGTCAAAGCGAATGGTGGCAGTCGATTGGTGGTGTGTTACATGAGCATAGGCGAAGCTGAAGATTATCGCTATTACTGGCAGACGAACTGGCTCAATAGTAAACCGGTTTGGTTGGATGCTGAGAATCCGGACTGGGCCGGGAATTATAAAGTCCGTTATTGGGAAAATGAATGGCAAGATATTATATATGGCAATTCAAATTCATATTTGCAATTGATACTGAATACAGGGTTTGACGGAGTCTACTTAGATATAATAGATGGCTTCGAGTACTACGAAGAAAACTAGAGTTTGCTTTACTAATTATTTCAACATAGAATTAATAAAAGGAAATTTTCATGGCAATCATTACACTAGCTGGTAACCCGATAAATACAAGCGGTGAGCTCCCAACTATTGGGTCAGCTGCAGTAGATTTTGAACTTGTAGCAAAGAATTTATCAAGAGTTTCATTTGCTGATCTCAAGGGAGCAAGACTGGTTTTGAATATTTTCCCCAGCCTTGATACTGGAACCTGTGCTGCCTCAGTACGCTATTTTAATGAGCTAGCTGGAAAGCTTGAAAATACAAAAGTGTTGTGCATCTCACGTGATCTGCCCTTTGCTCAAGCTCGTTTCTGTGGTGCTGAAGGATTAGAGAATGTGGTAACACTATCAGACTTTGAAACCGGACAATTTGGTCGTGATTATGGTTTACAGGTAATAGAAGGTCCCATGAAAGGACTGCTGTCGCGAGTTGTGATCATTGTAGATGCTGATGGAAAAGTAAGCTATACCCAACAAGTCGCTGAAGTATCACAAGAACCTGATTATGATGCTGTTGTTGAGGCCTTAGGATAGAAATTCCTATTCTATAGTATTCACTTTTAACAAACATTACCCCCCCATAACTCCTCGTGAAATAGGATAATAGTATGCGAATATTGTTGTTGCTTAACTTCTTGATCCTGACTCCGCTATTCTTGATGTCCCAAACTGACGCAAGCATGGAACAGGGGTCTGATTCACTTAAATCGTATTTCACGATATCCCACCCAGCTAAGCATAAAACAATCACTGTTACCCAGAATACTGAAGTGAAACTCTGGACAGCTGGTTCTAAAATTAAAGGCAAGTTGCTCGCCGCTAATAGTCGTGAGCTGTTTGTTATTTATGATTCTGATACTTTAGCCCTGGCGATAAGTGATATCACCAAGCTAAGACTTTATGGTGGTTCATTTGCAAAAACAGGTGGAATTGCCACGATGGCTTTAGGTGGCTTCGGCATGGGCTTTGGAGCCCTTACCACAGTTGTCGGAACAATCGGCTTAATTAATCAGGATTTGTCTGGAGTTGTTATCATCTTTGCTCCGCTTCTACCTGCGGGATATGGACTTTATGTTTTAGGAAATCGTTTTTACGGACGAAGATTTAAGCTGACAGATGGTTGGCAGATAAAACTTTAGTTGAGTGGGAATTCCTGTTCAATAATTTTATCTGATGCGCCTAGACGGGCTTCAGTGAACTTCTTTATACGCATTGATAAACCCGATATTTCCTCCTGATCCATGTCCAGAAAGACAGCTAATTCATCACTACTATTGACGACTTTTGAGAGGTCTTCATCTACAAGCTCTATGGCTTCTGCCAGTATATCATATTTTGGACCATGAGCAGCAGGCACGCTGTATATAGCTGCTTCAGTAACTGAATGAACTCCCGTGCCAAATCCTGCTCCAATAAAGGCCAGGTTAGCCTGTTTGTATAGATCGGCAAGTTGACCAACACTATTCCACATGATTACCGGTTCACTTTTGTATTGATCAATTTCTGATAGCCGTATCGACTTAATCTTGTGTCTAAACAATTCTGCTTCCCAAGGAATCAGATCACGCTCATTCGTTTCATGAGGGACGATGACATGCAATACGTCATCTTTCAGCTTAGATTTAGCAATAGCTGGCACAACCACGTCTAGATCCGAGCCTACGACAGACCCAAAGATAATGACCCGTCGATCATTAATCAACTGTTCCCCAATAAGAGCTGCCTGGTTTAATAGTGCGCGTTCATGGACTTGATCAAACCGTGAATCACCAACTACCTCAAGCGGGCCGGAGTATAATTGTGCAAGCAGAACCTTCAGCTCACTTGACCCGGTATAGACTTTATCTATGTATCGAAATACGCCTTGGTTAATTTTTCTAGACAAGGGCAATAACCGTTTTGAA
>JAUVDF010000109.1 GCA_030595455.1 Fidelibacterota bacterium
GTTGATCCAAGAAACTCAGGAACGAATCTAAATAATCCGCCTTCAATGAGATGCTGGCTTTAGATTCATTCCACCATGAAGACTTTTTATGAATTGGAGAAATTAGATAATGACATATAAAAGAAAACAAATAATGACCCTTGGTGTTGTACTTGTGGTTTCGATTGGGCTTACAATGCTGCTCATTTCGTTTAAATCAGCACCCAAAAGAAAACCGCCTACAGACAATCGCCCCGTGGTAAGCACGCTAAAAGTCAAAAATAACTCCATTCGATTGACCGTCCCCGTGATTGGACGACTTACTGCTCAAGAGAAAGTAGCTATTCTTGCTGAGGTTTCTGGTGTACTTGAAGCAAACAATAAAGAGTTTCTGACTGGCAACAGCTATCGCAAGGGTGATGTCATGTTGCGGATCAATCCAGAAGAAACTGCATTGACCCTGAAATCGCAACGTAGCAGTCTCTTAAATGCTATCGCCTCACTTTTGCCTGAATTGAAATTTGACCATCCGAAAAGCTATAAGCAATGGAATGACTATATACAGAAATGTGACATTGAATCTAAAGTAAACCCCTTGCCTGAGACCCTAAATGAACGCGAAAAACTTTTTGTGGCGGCCAGGGGTATTTATAGCAGCTATTATCAGATCAGGGCTCAAGAGGCACGTCTGGAAAAATTCACTATTCGGGCTCCCTTTAATGGGGTTCTCATTCAGAGCAACATAACTCCGGGGAATCTAGTCAGGGTGGGTCAACCGCTAGGCGTTCTGATAAATCCATCAATCTATGATTTTGAAACCAGTGTCAGTATCGAAGAAATTGATCAAATTCATGTGGGTGATCAGGTCGCTTTGAGTAGCGATAACATTAGTGGTTCCTGGCAGGGCGTGGTTACCAGGATCAATATGGGTTTGGATGAAAACAATCAGATGATAAAAGTTTTTGCCGAATTTTCAGCACCTGAACTGCGGGATGGAATGTTCCTGCGTGGTACTGTTATGACATCTACCTTTGTTAATGGCGTAGAGTTGCCTCGCAAAATGTTGCATAATGGTGATACCGTCTTGGAAGTGGTGGAAGGCAGTATTCACTACCATAAAGTTAAGGTGATTTCCACTTCTGGTGAAAATGCTGTTGTTACCGGAGTGCCAGATGGAATGAAGCTCTCCACAATAACTTTAAATCTCTATGATGGTGCCCAGGTCAAAGTGCCTGGAATGGACTCCAAGCAGCCCCTTGAGTCAACCGAGAAAAAAGGGTAGGGTAGCTGATTCATGAAAAGTGTGATTCAATATTTTATCAAGTATTCCTCAGCCGGAAATGTACTCATTCTGCTGATCTTGTTTCTAGGCTGGTTTGGATTTTCATCGCTGCGGTCAACCCTGATTCCGCAGATTGACCCTGGTGTTATTAATATTTCTACAGTCTATCCCGGAGCTTCTCCTGAAGAGGTTGAGCAGGGCGTTATTCTCAAGATTGAGCAAAGCCTCCAGGGATTAACTGGAATCAAAAAGTTGACTTCAATCTCTCGGGAAAACATGGGAATTGTGACGGCCCAACTGACCAGTGGTGTGGATGCAGACCTGGTTCTACAAGATATCAAAAATGCTGTTGATGGGATTAGTTCATTCCCAACGGGCATCGAACCACCTAGAGCTAGTAAGTGGGAGTTCCGTTCAGGAGCCATTGACTTCATGATCAATGGAGAGGTGGATTTATCACGAATCAAACAGGTGGCGCTGCAGATTGAGGATGATCTATTAAACACACGGGGTATTAGTAAAATTGAAATCAGTGGTTTTCCCGAAGAGGAGATCGAGATTGCCTTCAGGGAAACGGATCTGGAAACCTATGGAATCACCCTGGCTCAGGCTGTTGCTGTTATCAGGAGTGCCAATATTGATCTGACTGGTGGCAATATCCGGGGAACATCAGAAGATCTGAGTATTCGTACCAGACAAAAACAATATTATGCCGCAGATCTGAAAGATATTGTTTTGCGTTCACGTGCAGATGGAACCGTCTTGTATCTCAGTGATGTAGCAGATGTGAGTGAAAAATGGGCTGAAAACCCCAATGCTGTTTTTGTTGATGGAAAGCCAGCCGCTCTGATCCAGGTCAAATACACCAGTGAAGAAGACATTATTCACGTTGCCGAGATTGTGGAAAAATATATTGTAAAATTCAATCTGGAGAATGATGTCATACAAGCCAAGGTCCTTGGCAATGAAGCTGATGCAGTCCGTAGTATGCAGGCAATTTTAGCCAACAATGGAATCGTTGGTTTCTTTCTTGTTCTAATTTTCCTTTCTATGGCGCTGAATCCCAGGATGGCTTTTTGGGTAGCGCTTTCCATTCCCCTCTCTTTCATGGGTATGTTTGCCTTAGCCTCTTTATTTGATATTACGCTGAATCGAATCTCAATGTTTGGAATGATCCTGGTCGTTGGAATTTTAGTTGATGACGGAATTGTGATTGCTGAAAATATTTATCAGCATCATGAAAAAGGAAAGCGTCGAATTCAGGCAGCTATCGATGGAGCTCTGGAAGTTTTACCCGCCGTTACATCAGCCATTATCACCACCATGATCGCCTTCTCCGCCTTTATGTTAATTGAAGGAACCTTTGGTCAGTTTTTTAAAGAAATGGCCTTTGTGGTTATGGCCGCCCTATTTGTCTCGCTCATCGAAGGAGCCCTGATCCTACCAGCTCATATTGCTCACTCAAGAGCGTTGGCAGCAGATCGAAAACCATCCTGGCTGGAAAAAAAATCTACCTACTACCTGGCTTTGATGCGGGACAATTGGTATGCGCCAGCCTATAAAAAGGCACTTGAGAATCGATTGATTACCCTGACCATTGTTACCGGCTTATTCCTGATCACTATTGGAGCCGCAATTGGTGGGATTATCCAGATGGGTGGCAGTAATTTTGAAAACCAGAACCATTCTGATGTAAGTCTCCAAATGCCTCCAGGAACGCCAGAGGCTGTTACTCGTGCGGCCCTGCTCATGCTTGAACAAAAAGCAGCGGAGGTTGGTGAAAGGTTTTCTGATAAGGAAGGTAAACAGGTCGTTACCAGCATTGTCAATCAACAAACAGCGGCCGATGAAGGTAGTATATCTGTCAATTTTCTTGACAGTCGGGAACGAGCTTTTCTTTCCACAGAATTTTCAAACGCCTGGCGTCAGGCCGTGGGTCCCATGCCTGAGGCTGAGCGCATCAATTATGTAGAATCATCTCATTTTGGTAAAGCAGTGTCCATTTCGCTATTAAGTGAAGACATTAAGCAGCTAGAGCGTGCAGTAGAAGACTTCAAAACTGAACTTGGAAATTTATCTGGCTTAAAAAATGTTATTGATGACAATCAACAGGGGATGCGCGAGATCGAAGTGGACTTAAAAGATCAAGCACATTTACTGGGTCTGGATATTCAAACGGTTATGAGCCAGGTTCGAAATGGTTTTTATGGCGCCGAGGTTCAACGGATTAACCGAGGAACTGAAGAGGTCAAAATCTGGGTTCGCTATGCAAAAGTGGACCGTTCATCGATTGGTGATCTGGAAACCATGCGCATCCGGACATCCACAGGCAACACCTATCAATTAAAAGATATTGCTGATCTTAGCTACACCACCAGCCTGAGTACGATTCGACATTTAAATGGTCAACGTCAAGTAACGGTTGAGGCTGACGCCTTGAATAAATCCATCGATCTTGGTCAAATTAAAAAGGAAGTCACTTCGGTTATTTTACCAAAGATCTTTAAGAAATATCCCGGGGTAAATTATGCCATTGGGGGTCGCGAGGAACGCATGGCTGAAGCCAAAGATTCCATGGGAAAAATTCTACCAGCTATCATGGTTCTATTGTTCTCAGTGATTGCCTTCACCTTCAGGTCTTTTGGTCAAACAGCAATTCTATTTATGTTGATTCCATTGGGTTTTATCGGGATCGGTTGGGGACATGCGATTCATGATACCCCCATTGATATGCCATCGTATTTTGGTATTGTAGCTTTGATTGGGGTTTTGGTCAATGATTCCATTGTATTCATTGAAACCCTGAACCGCCGCTTGAAACGCGGAATGAAATATATGGATGCCTTATATGAGGCCGGACTTTCTCGTTTCCGTCCCATTTTCTTAACTTCCCTGACAACGATAGCTGGTTTGGCTCCGCTCATTATTGCTAACAATCCTGATGCTCAGCAGACGGTGCCTATGGCTATTTCTGTAGCCTACGGTCTCATTATCTCAACCTTCAGTACTCTGGTAGTATTACCTGTTTTATTAAGCCTGTCGAATGGTGCTCGTCGCCATATAATCAAGTGGAGAACAGGGGTTATGCCCACCGCAGAGGAGATTGAGAGTTCAGTCAAGGAACTGGAAATCGATGCACAATTTGCTGAGGGGAATACCAACTAAGTCATGCAAACAGCTCACGGTTTAATCTAAGGCGACAAGAGTTTAGCAGTGGCAAAAGGGATGAAAATAGCCGAGGCACTTAAACATCTTGGTGTCGATAAAGAGGCTACCAAGGCAGACTTAAAACAGGCGTATAAAGATCTTGCCAGGATCTGGCACCCTGATCGATTCCAAAGCGATAAGCGCCTAGAGGCAAAAGCTGAAGCGCAAATCAAAGTAATTAATGAAGCCAAAACAGTGGCTCTGGATTATTTAAACCGGCATGGCCATTTTCGTTTTGTAGGCAGGACAAGGTCATCAGGACCGCGGAGTAGTACAGACTACAGTAAGTCCCCCCGAGCCCATAACGAACATGAAGTCAATGATA
>JAUVDF010000207.1 GCA_030595455.1 Fidelibacterota bacterium
GTCAATATTCTCATGGATCAGAAAACTATTGAGATTATCCCCCTGGCCTATATGCGCGGCAGGACTCTGGACAATGCCTTTATCATTTTAGATGAAGCCCAGAATACCACACCCATGCAAATGAAAATGTTTCTCACCAGGATGGGAGTTAACTCCAAAATTATTATTACTGGTGATCCAACCCAGATAGATTTACCGAATCACGATGAGTCTGGTCTACTCCAGGTTGAAAAGATTCTGAGAGGTGTGGAAGGCGTATCTTTTGTTGATTTTGATGCAGGTGATATTGTCAGACACAAACTGGTCAAGCGTATTCTAAAAGCCTATGATCAGTCCAATGGTAGCGGAGCAAGTACTTAAACATTCATCTTTCTTGTGAATGAACTGGATTGGAACGATTTTTGACGTCTTTGTTTGTTGATGTCGGTCACGGTTATAGAATGTTGTTCTAAGGGGTATTAGGTCAAGTGACTCAAAGCTATTAATCACCGGGGCTTAATCAAATTAAACTGAGGAATCATCATGAGTAGAGTCCGCGCCATTAGAAAAGTTGCTATCATAAGTGCCCAACGAACTCCCATTGGTGCTTTTCAAGGCAGCTTGTCATCAATTCCCGCACCAAAGCTTGGTGCTACTGCCATTAAAGCCGCTCTTGAAGCAAGTCAGGTAGCAGCCGAAGATGTTGATGAGGTGATCATGGGAAATGTGATCACAGCGAATGAAGGACAAGCTCCTGCCAGACAGGCAGCTCTCTACGCCGGAATGCCTGATTCTACTGAGTGTTTAACGATCAATAAAGTTTGTGGTTCAGGCTTGAAAGCGGTTATGCTGGCTTCCCAGGCTATCCAGGTTGGCGATGCTAATATCGTAGTAGCTGGTGGTATGGAGAGTATGTCAAATGTGCCCTACTATTTGCCCGGTGCTCGCCAGGGACAACGACTCGGCAATGGACAGATGCTAGATGGTATTTTACGTGATGGTCTGCAAAATGCTTACGATGATGTTCACATGGGTATCAGCGGAGAATTATGTGCCAGTAAATACGACTATACTCGTGAAGCCCAGGATGCTTTTGCAAAAGAAAGTTACGAAAGAGCCTTAAAGGCTCAAAAAGAGGGTGCTTTTGCTAACGAGATCACCCCCGTCGAAATTCCTCAACGCAAAGGTGATCCCGTGATGGTCGATACGGATGATGAACCTGGCCGAGGTAATTTTGAGAAAATGATTAAGCTCCGTCCAGCCTTCGCTAAAGAAGGCACTATTACTGCAGCAAATGCTTCAAAAATTAATGATGGTGCAGCGGCTCTAGTCCTTATGCGTGAAGGGGAAGCTGAGAGACGTGGTCTGAAACCTATGGCCCGTGTCATAGCTCAAGCTTCTGCTGCCCAGGCACCAGAATGGTTTACAACTGCACCAGTTAAAGCAATAAACAATGTTCTAAAAAAAGCCGGTATGACTCTGGGTGAGATTGATTTGTTTGAGATTAATGAAGCTTTCTCAGTCGTTACCATGGTTGCCATGGATGAATTGAATATTCCCCATACAAAAGTAAATGTTAACGGGGGAGCCGTATCACTGGGACATCCCATTGGTGCCTCTGGGGCTCGTATTCTCACTACGCTGCTCCACGCCATGGAAGCCAGAGAAGCTCAATTTGGTTTAGCGGCATTGTGTATCGGCGGTGGTGAAGCCTCAGCGCTTATTGTAGAACGAATCCAGGGGGATCAATGAATATCAAAACAGTTGGTGTGATTGGCTCAGGAACGATGGGCAATGGGATTGCCCATGTCTTCGCTCACTCCGGTTATGACGTAATTCTGGTTGACATCAAACAAGAATTCCTTGACAGAGGTCTGGCCACGATTACCAGGAATTTGGACCGTCAGGTAAAAAAGGAAAAGATTAGCGAGGCTGAGAAATCTGCCACCCTGGCACGTATCCAGACAACTACAGAATTAAAAGAGTTAGCCAAGTGTGAGTTTGTGGTTGAAGCAGCCACTGAAAATAAGAATATTAAGTTTCAACTCTTCAAAGACCTGGATGCGATTGTAAGTCCAGAAGCGATACTTAGCACAAATACATCTTCTATATCCATTACTGAGGTAGCGGCTCAAACCAAGCGACCTGATAAAGTAATCGGGATGCATTTCATGAATCCGGTTCCTGTAATGAAACTGGTCGAAATCATCAGAGGACATGCCTGTAGCGACGAGACTGTTGCCATAACTGTTGAGCTTGCCAAAGCACTATCCAAGGTACCAGTCGAGGCTAATGATTATCCAGGATTTGTAGCTAATCGGATCATTATGCCCATGATCAATGAGGCTGTTTTTGCCCTCATGGAAGGGGTTGCCACCAAAGAAGCCATTGATGAGATCATGCAGCTTGGCCTGGCTCACCCTATGGGACCGCTAGCTTTAGCAGATTTGATTGGCTTAGATGTCTGCTTATCCATCCTGGAAGTGCTCCACACTGGGTTGGGAGACCCGAAATACCGTCCATGTCCACTCCTGAAACGGATGGTAGCTGCTGGTGAATTGGGACGTAAGAGTGGCAAAGGATTTTACGATTATCAGCAGTAGAGACGCAATGCATTATGTCTCTATCAAGTGATAGCAGATAATTATGAAAAATAAGAAGGCGTATATATGAATTTTGAGTTAACTGATGAACAAAAGATGGTCCGTGAAACCATCCGTGATTTTGCCGAAGCTGAGATTAAGCCGGGGGTCATGGAACGTGATGAAAAAGCTGAGTTTCCTACTGAAGTTGTCAAAAAATTAGGTGAATTAGGTTTTATGGGAATGCAGGTTCC
>JAUVDF010000113.1 GCA_030595455.1 Fidelibacterota bacterium
GGCAATATCAGTTGGCCGATTCATTTCGGCGCTAAATCGGTGCACAATCTCACCCGTGGGTTGAGCAAGCACTGATAGTGCGAAAACGGATATGAGTAGCAGTCGTTTCATCAATTAGAGCTTTGGTATATAGAATTCATCGTATTTTTGGATCACTGAAGGAGTACTCAGAGTCGTTAACTTTAGCACTTCCTCTTCTGTATATCCCAGCTTTTCCCAATAAGCAGCAGCATCTTTATTATGGCAGTCTTCACAGCTCAGAGCACGTTCAACATTTTGACGAAAATTGCTTTCACAAAGTAAGTCCTGTTTTGCAGGGTCGCCCTTAATTTCAGGGGATAATTGCTTCAGAAAACCGGGATCTGTTTGTTTTACGAATGCTGCCTTGTTATCCCTGAAGCTGACCAGTTGAACTGCCATAAGCGGAACGTCCTTTGGTAATACAACTGCTACTTCTTCTCGTTCAATATCATACCACTGATACTCAGTAACACCCTGCGCTCGGTGGCAGGTTTGACAGGCAATAAAATTTCCATGCATATTCAGGAAGGCTCGTAGCCTGATATCCTGGTTGTGTGGCAGTGGTGTATGGCAGCTGAGGCAGTTAGATCGATATTCCTGTTTGATAAAACTGACTTCAGGATAATAGTGAAAGTTTTCCAGGGACGCCTGTAGATCATTCCCAATATTCTCGATGATGTAGGTCGGGTCTGCTTCCATGCGGGCTGTATCAGAAAGTGCATTTTCTACTAGATCACCGCTTGTCATAATCGGTTTACTACCGAGGCGCTCAATAAAGGCAAAGGCCATGATCAAGCCGGTCACAGTGAGTAGCACAAAGAATACATAGCCCAAAGCAAAAAATCTCCTACGCATGATACTCCTCCGTGAACTCATCAACATCGAGTCCGTGTTCTTCCTCAACTTCATGTTCAGAGATATACCCAGTAGCCCAGGCGCGACTCATGGGGAATTTTCCAGGACGCCAGTGGACTAAATAAAAATGCCAGACAATGATTGCCAGTACAGCTAAAATAGCTTCTAAGGAGTGAACCAATCGGGCTACGTCCACCCAGAATTTGGAGCCCAGATGCTCCAGCCAAAGAATGACACCTGTTGCCGTCATTACTAGAGTACCCCAGGCAAAAGCCAGATACTCCATCTTTTCGGCATAGTTAAAATAAGGCATCTTTGGTGCTTCTTTTCTGAGGTTTAACAGATAAGCAATGTTTTGAACAATATTCTTGGCATCTACCGGTTTAGGGATCATCGCCATGAGCAAAAAGCGACCGCGTTTTGTGAACACAGCGTAGCCCATGTGATAGATACTGACTGCGGTGAGGCCAATCGCAAAGATGCGGTGTATCCACTGTCTTAAGGCGCCCAGGAAAATCCAATCTGGAACCCAGGAGACCTGATTGATTGGTGGGATCCATAAAAGGGCTCCCGTGATCGCCAATCCGGTAAAAGATGAAAACATAATAACATGTGAAATACGTTCTGCTTTATTCAGACGTAAAAAGAAGCGCTGTTCAGAGGATGGAGGCATGGGGTGCTGCTTGAGCACTTTTCGTACTTTTATAAAATCTAAAAAGTTGTGTACCAGCATAAAACCAATCACGCCGATAATAAGCATAATATAAATATTTTTAACCCAAAACAGGGTCTGAGATTTCCAGCCGTCATAACGAAAATGCATGGAGCCAGTCACAAATGAATCGCTGGCAGTCTCATGACAATTTGCGCCGCCACAAGTCTGGCCAACCTGCAGTGGATGAACTGTAGATCTTACATCATCCTGAGCGAAAACTGAGTGATAATCGTGACAATCTGAACAAACAGGAAGCCGGTCATCGCCAAAGGTGAATCCAACACCATGATAGCTGTCCATAAATGAAGCCACCATATTATCTTTAAATACATCCCCAACCAGACTTGAATCAGTATGACAGTTGGCACAGACAGCCATCTTGCGTTCCTGTGTCCAGAATTCATGACTGTGACCATGAAATTCCATATGCTTGATAGCATAAGTCAAACCTTCAGGCTGATGACATTTAGAGCAGTTGCTACTGACTTCAGCGAAGATGAGTCCTTCAGTGGAAATCTGTTGTGGGTTCACATGACAACTTTTACAGCTTGGCCTAAATTTATCAGACTCATGGTTATTGAGACCGTGGGCAGAGGCAGCCAAATTTTCTGAGACTGTGGCATGACTAAATGGGGTTCCACTAAAGGGATCCTCAATATGACAGGCCTGGGCGCAATCAACTGGTTCTGGTGTGGGTTCGTGTGGAATATTGTTTATATCTGAGTGACAGGCTGTGCAGGTCAATCGACCATGTACAGAATTTTGAAAAGCAGCCTCGTCTATAAAGAAATTATGGAATTCGCCATTGGCGTCCAGACGCCCCAAGAGCTTGTACTTATGACAGCTCATGCAGTTTTCTTCATCAGCCCATACGGTTGTTGAAAATCCAACAATTAGGGTCAGTAGTATTAATTTTAGAAGTGAATTCAGAAGTGACTGTTGGTGTTTGATTCTCATATCAACTCTCTATAGATCATGGCAAATACCTAGCATGAGAAGGGAGCCGAACAAACTTCGGCTCCCCCCTAGCAATACGTTTTTATTAAGTTGTTTCAAAACTTAAGGCTTTTTATCAACCTTAAATCCTTAGCTTCCAGTAACGTATCCGTAACTTGCTGCGCCATGCCATGTTGGTTTTCCAGCTGTGTATAATGCATCATAGTTCAATGCATTTACACCATACTTGATGCTACTCATGTCATAGCCAAGAACATTCAACCAGAAGGTAACCATGGAAGAAGTTTGTCCTGTGAAACAATAAATAGCTCCCTGCAATGAAGGATCAATAGCAGTGAGTTCATCATCAACAAGTGAGATAGGTTTTAACTGAACTGCGCCATCAAAATGACCAAAGGTGGTATATTCATCCATGGTCCAGAAATTAAAGATTTGATAGTTAGCAGGAGCTTCTAAAACACTGCTTGCATCTGTATGCCCGAGGACTGCTTTGAAACCACCTGCCAGAGCTGCTTCAACACGTTCTGCGAGCAGAGCTGCACCATCAGTTGTCTCTGATTCCCAATCTGGATGGTCATAAGTGCTACGACCAGGATCGGCGCCAGTAGTCCAATTAGCATGACCTATACCGTTGTTACCAGTGCTACCTGCCCAAGGACCTTCAAAAGTTGTATTCCAACCTGAGAATCCAAATTTCAGAACTTTAGCATCATAGCCCATTAACCTAAGAGCCATTACAGCATGTCCAGCAGTTTGACCAGTAACACAAACTACCAGATAGCCATTCGTACCAGCAGCATTACCTTCAGCAGCGGTCAGAATATCACCTAAAGTTGTGTTGATTGCGCCTGAGATGTGCCCTGCGGCAAAATCAGTGGCACTACGAATATCAAGCACGGTGTAATCTGCAATAGTTGAATCATCTGTTCCAACTACACCAGAACCGGCAATTACCCAATCAATCAGCATTTCTGGTAGATCCAGCCCATTATCCTGCATATAGGTTGATACGTCATCAAATGTACCAACTGGAACTTCTTCTTCCTCATCTGTAGTACATCCCACCATAAGTCCCAGTGAAAGCACCATTACCAATACTAGTCTCCAATTAAGTTTCATTTCTCCTCCTTGTGTTGTTTTTAACTTGTTTCGTTTAGTTATTGTGGCAAGCCGACTGGTAACATGTACCATCTCCCAGGCTTGTTCCAATGTTAGCGCTGATCTCATCTGTGAGATCATCGTCGGTAATATCATTTCTCATATTTTCATCTGTAAGATACAGATTTACGTTTATCAGTGCACTGCTACCTGAGTTACTGTGCATGTGACAGTTATCAGAACAGTTTTGGCTGGTATATTGCTGAGTTGCTGCACCCGCCCAGCTTGAATCGACCAGGGTCCGCGCAGTCCAACGCTGGATATTGTGAGGACTGGTATATTTCCAGGTTTCCATATTATCATAACTAGACATTGTCAGGTAGCCCCATGGTCCAAATGCATCAGGAGATACAGGGACGTGCCTGACCGTAATCCAGGCTGAATTAGCATGGGGATGATCAGCAACCCCATAATAGGGATTTTTACCTAACTTAAATTGGGGGTATACCCGGTACTCACCGGAATTATCAGCTTCATATTCGTGGGTCCATTCTCCAGCATGACAGGTATTACAATTATTATACTGCTGTGAGTGACAGACAAAACAGGCCAGATCAGCACCATCAGACCCATTAGCATTAGGCCAATGCTGGTCATGGAAGGCATTATCATCGCGGTCGACACCGTGACAATCCACACATTGTGGTAAATCGGTTACTTGGTAGCGAGAGGTGTATTCAGCATCAGAAGGTCCATCACCATGCATATCCTCTTTGTGACAATCCAGGCAAGTGTAGCCATAATCATTGTGAACATCTGGCACATTGCCAGCAACACGATCCTGGTTAGCATTCCAATCATCACCTACACGGGAACCATGACAGGCGGTACAAACATTCTCCTCACTGGGGGTAGCGATAAATTGATGACTCGTACCAACATTTTGTCCCAGAAAACCACCACCAGCTGCATGGGGACGACTGACGTGGCACTGGCCACAAGTTGTATGACAGCCAGAGCAATCTGTCGTGAAACCGTCCTG
>JAUVDF010000156.1 GCA_030595455.1 Fidelibacterota bacterium
GCTTGCTCAAGACTATATCATGCAGTATGGACCGATGTTTATTCTACCTCGGCTCCAGGTTGAAATTGATAATGAAAAGAATACAGCGACCTACAAACCAGGCTTCTACTTTTTCTCGGATGAAATTTTGAATAACTATTCACTAGTGGGTGGTTTTGGATTGGCGCCAAATCTGGATATGGATGTATTTTTTTCAACTCAATACCGCGGTTTTTTGCCTACAATCACCTTTGAGTATTTTCAGATGGTTCGCCATACCCAGGAAGAACTCTGGTATTATGATGAAGTATGGCCAGCAAATAGCGAGCTAACCTTTGCACTGTCACAAGGGGTCTTATCTGCAGACTTTACTATTCCACCCATGCATGGCCTTACAATCGATGTGTCGGCATCGAATTATCGGTCTACTATCGGATCGCACTTAATAGACGGGATCTCAATCCCCAGGCTAAGCAATGACTACTTTAAGGGCTTGGATTGGGGCTTTAAGTGGAATATGTCTCATATCAATGTCAGACAGGAGCGTGGGATTAACCCCTCAGGGTATAAGGCATCTATCTCCACCCGTGATAATCATCATACATTTTTAGATTCCTCACATCACTATTTAAAATTTAACCTGTCTGGGTTTTATGGATACCTGCTGCCGATACCAGGCCAATTTGTCATTTCAAATACGACTGAAATTAACCTGATTGACAATAACACGATTGACGATTTCTTTTATGAATTTGCTGGTGGCCTGCCAGGCTTAAGGGGCTACCCATTTTATAGCTTGAAAGGCAGTCGCAGAGTGGTTTCCACCTCAACTTTACGATTCCCGATCTTTAGGGATAATTATTCAAGAGCAGCCCACTTGACAGTGAGAGATCTCTATATGGGTCTACATGCGCAAGCAGGTGCAGCCTGGGTGCCGGACATAGAAAAAGTTACAACTGATGATCTAAGCGCTTGGATATCTCATGAGCGTGATAAGATTGATCTGGTTCGAGATGTGGGAGTTGACCTGCGCTTAGCATTGAACTCCTACTATGCTTTTCCCACGGCAATTGAAGTGGGGGCATACTATGGTCTTGATGATATCAGCGTGACTACTGCCGATAATACCGTAATTAATTACGGGGGCGAGTGGCGCTATTATTGGAAGGTTCTATTTGGGTTTGATTAGGCTAAAACCAATATCCTGTATTCTCATAGTGACTATGCTGGTTTCGACTGGTTTAGCAGCTGAGCAGCATCAGGCACCTCCTCAATTGAAGGTCAATAAGCAGATGATGATCAATTTTTTTAAATCTCTGATTATCCCTGGCTGGGGACAGTGGTCAAATGGGCATAAGGGTCGGGCAATTGCTTATGTTGGTGCTGAACTGGCAACCATATATGGCTATCAGGTGAACTATTCACAGGCTACGGATGAAGAACATGAATTTAAGGAATATGCAGACGATCACTGGAGCTATGGTATCTGGTCTCTAAGTGATGATGGTGATACAGCCTGTGGTAATTTACGCACGCACGCCATGCCAACCCTTACCGATGCTGATGGAAAGGATATACTGGATTCACAGGGCTATCTGGTTCCATTAAAGGATCACCATTTCTACGAAAATATAAGTAAATATCCTGAATTTGTCTGTGGCTGGGATGATATTGCTGATAAGTGGGAAGAAGGTGGTAATGTGTATACACCAAATAAATTTGATTACATCGAGATGAGAACGCACTCGAATGACCTGTTTAAGAATGCCCAGTTGGCAAGTACACTCATTTTAGTGAATCATCTCATCAGTGCTTTTGATGCAGCACTGGGGACAGATTTAACGACAATTGAAGCAACCAACTTCACTGGAAAATTATATATTAATCCGCTGAATGCTATGAATAGCATCCGAATGGAGGTAAGATTTTGATCAAACGTTTCACCAAGGTTATCAGCTTGTCGATTGCCCTACTTTATTTTGGAACCGTCCTGCAGTTTTGTGCTGCAAAGAAGGCAACTATCGGGGGAGGCACTATCGCTGAGACATTTCAAAGTGGTATGGATTACTTAGAAAAAGAGAACTATTTAAAGTCTGAAGAGACCTTTACCTTCATTATTTATAATGATCCAGGTGGTGCTTATGCAGATGACGCCCAGTTTTACTTAGCTGAAACCTATTTTGCCAAGGATGAATATCTGCTGGCTATTAGTGAATATGATCGCCTTATCCGCAGGATGAAAAACTCTAGCTTTGTGGAAGAAGCCTTCTGGAGAAAAGCTGAAGCATATTGCGAATTATCACCGGATTATCGATTAGAACGCGATATGACTGATAAAGCACTGCGCTATCTCTTTGATTTTATCGAGATCTATCCCGATAGCAAATATCGTAAAGGTGCCGAAGCACGGGTCCTTGAGATGAGAGAGAAATTGGCTAAAAAGTCGCTTGAAACTGCGCTTTTGTACAACACACTACGCGAATATGAATCAGCTATATTCTATTATGATAGCCTTATCGAAGAGTATTCCAGTACGACCCTGTATGCGTCAGCAAGACTTGGCAGAGCAGAAGCACTGGTTGCTCTGGAACGCTGGGATGAAGCTAGAGAGATGATGAACTCAATCGCTGTCGATGGCCGTAATGATCTAACGCCTAAAGAAGTGGTTAAGCTGAAGAGTCTGGGTGCCAAGATATTAGAGAATTCAGAGGCTGTAGGGAATTGAGAAAAATACGGTGAAGCTCTGTCTATTTGGAGGAACCTTTGACCCTCCCCATAACGCACACTTTATTATTGCTGAGGCAATACGTGAGTCTTTGGATCTGAATAAGATCGTCTTCATACCTGCTTTTAACCCACCTCATAAATTTGATAACACCCCCGTATCTTCAGTTGAGCATCGTATCGCCATGCTGAAGCTGTGTATAGATGATTTCCCCCAATTTGAGTTTTCAGATATCGAACTCAAGCGTGGGGGAATCTCGTATACAATTGATACCATTCTTGAAGTCAAGCAGAGCATGGGGCTTAAGTCCAAGGATTTGCATTTTCTGATTGGTAGTGATAGCCTGGCACAGTTTAAATCCTGGCACCGCTGGGAAGAAATTCTTAAGGAAAGTCAGGTCGTCGTAGCCCGGAGACCGCGCTTTGAGAAATCAGATATTGATCCAAAATTACTGGATCAGGTGACCTTTCTGAATCTACCCCGTATGGAAATATCCAGCACTGAGATACGTGATCGATTTTATTCTGACCGCATGACACGTTTTTATGTTCCAACAGCGGTTTCTGAGTATATTAAAAAACATAAAATTTACGGATCTTGAGTATGGATGCATTGATTAATTCAATCGGAATGGGCGGCAATAGCGTGATTATCGCGATCAGTGCTGCATTGCTCTTTTTCGGTGCTGAATGGCTTGTCAAGGGGGGTGGCCACCTTGCACAACAGTTTGGTGTGAAGCCAATGATCGTGGGTTTGACCATTGTTGCTTTTGGAACATCAATGCCTGAGTTTGTTGTGAGTCTGATTGCCAATGTCTGGCAAGATTCATCAACTATAGCAATTGGAAATATTATTGGGAGTAATGTTACCAATATTGGTCTTATCCTGGGGCTAAGTGGTCTCATCTTTCCAATTACCCTCCACTTTAAAAAGATTTATAAAGGCCTGATCTTCCTGTTTGCGATTAGTATCCTTCTATATGGTATGTCACTTGACGGCGCAATAACACGGGGTGACGGCATCATACTCGTTTTAATTCTACTTGGTTACATCGCTTACCTATATCGCAATCCGGATGATGG
>JAUVDF010000051.1 GCA_030595455.1 Fidelibacterota bacterium
AGTATTTGGCCGGCACTTGAGCTGGGATCGTCAGTTATTTATACACCTGTGTCTACAGATTCAGTCCGGAGATTTTTTATATTGGTAACTGACCCGGTAACTGAGCGTTCAATCAACTTGGACCTGAGGGCAGAAGGGTCATACTACGACAATGAGATTAATGAGCTTATTCAAACTGCATTAGATGAAGATCGCAACAATCTTGATTTAATTCTGCGGCCCAATCATACTGGTTTTGATCCAGGTTTTGTGGCAATATCAAAGGATATTTTACAATCTTCGCTTTATGTGAAGGTGGCTTTGGCGGTGCGACCATGAGAAAACTAATATTCATTCTGCTGGTGTTGAGTGTATCCCTCATGGGGCAATCAGCTTACTATCGTTTAGGCTACGGTGATCTTTATCCGACAACTGACCCCATTGGCAGTAGTTTGGGAAATGGGGCGGTAGCTCTGAAGGATTCAGTGCATGTCACAATTCATAACCCGGCTGCTTTAAACCATCTGACACGCGTATATTTTGGCGTAGTGTTAGGCTCTGAATTCAGGTCTGTATCAGAATCAATGTCTAACAATACACGACTTGAACAACTCAAGTTTGCAACACCAATTGGTAAAAATATTGGAATGAGTTTTGGGGTTCGTGCCATTTCTGATTTTGTATCCCTGTATGAAGTGGAAACAGTCGATGGGACCTTTTCTGAATCATCAGAAGGTGGTATCTGGGATTATCAATTAGGATTGGGATATGCACCCACTAATAATCTTAGTGTAGGCTTAAAATTGCATCTTTTACATGGATTCTTAAGGCGAGAAGCCAATGTCGCCACAGATGGTGGTGATATGTACGTTGTGAGAGGCGATATCAGTGGGCGAAGCCTTGAATTGGGCGCGATCTCACATTTTGGCGATAAGGTATCTCTGGGGTTAACTCTTGACCTGCCATACAAAACTCCAACCTTTTATGGTGTGGACAGCATAGCTGGATCACTTGAATCGAATGAATTCGAGGAAGAACTCTCTGCCTGGCCGACAAGTGTCAAATTAGGCTTGGTTTACCACCACTCAAAAAACACCAAGATTCTGGCAGGAATAGAGCAACAGATGTTCCCAGCTAGTGGAACAGATCAAGCCAGAGTATTTGCCTTACCCAGTGGGTGGGAAACAAACCCTGTAGCATCCTTTCAGCTTGCCCTGCAACGCATTGCAAGTGATCGGACATCTCGGAATTGGGTGAAGCGTACTGGTTGGCAGGCTGGCTTCTCAGTTAAAAATTATTATTTGGTCTCAAGCACAGAAACATTTATTTACGAATATGCTTTGATCTCAGGCTTAAATCTGGGATTAAGGAATGGAAGAAGTCTATTTGATATTTCCGGAGAATTTGGCTCCAGAGGAGGGGAAGAAAGTCTTCCCGATGAGCTATTCGCAAGAATAAAGTTCGGAATTCAAGTTAATGACATTTGGTTTAGGAAAGCAAAAAGAAGATGAGGAAGTATTCATGAAATCAAGATCTATTTCAACCCTGTTAATGGGGATAATGTTGTTCACCATGGTAATCTCGGCCTGTATGCCACCACAGGCAACTGCTGAAGAATTAGCGGCTACTGAGAAAGCCCGTAAGGATTCTGTCCGCAAAGCTAACTCCCGCTACTGCATGAAGCATTTGAGTTTCGCTAATGAATACTATAAGAATAAAGCTTTTGAGGATGCCCTCTATAACTACCATAAATTATTTGAGTATGAATGTGTTGATGATGCCATGGCCAAAAATGTCTACGTCTATATGGGTAACTCTTATCGGGATTTAGATAAGCTTGATTCAGCTATTATCTACTATGACCAAGGTCTTGCAATAATTCCAGATAATAAATATTTATGGGACAGTAAACGATTTGCCCTTGAAAAACTCGGTGATGATGACGCCGTCCTGCAGACAAAAATCGATATGTATGCCCAATTCCCCGATGATAAAGACCTAGGTGAGCAAATTGCTGAAGATTATATCGCTAATGGGATGTATGAAGAAGCTAAAGCCATGGCTGAAGCTCTACTAGCTAATGATCCTGGTAACAAGAATTTGACTAACATCATCCGTGAATCAGTTGAAGCCACTGGTGGTGATGTAATCGGTTTCCTCAAAACAGAATATGAAAACAATCCTGGAAATATTTCAAATGCCCAGGAATATGGTCGCGAATTGTTAGCAACTGGTGACACACAGATAGCAATTAACGTTCTCGAGGGTATTCTGAAAGACTCTCCTGGAATGACCAACATTATTAAAGTTTTAGTTCAGGCTTATGGTGAAATTGGCCAGACTAAAGATGTTATCACTATGCTGAAAAAACTTAACACAGCTAATCCTGATGATATTCGAATCTATTTTGATATGACGGATGCCTATATCGCGGATGGTCAATTAAAATCAGCTATGACCTGGGCGGGTAAAGCCCTCAATATGGACAAGACCAATGGCCAAGCTTATGCAAATCGGGCTGCAGTCTACGAAGCTGTTGCGACCAACTGCACCAATGCGGTTCCTGATTTTGATGACAAACTTGTTTTTATGATGGCTTATGAGGACTACCAAACTGCCAAAGCCAAGGGCTATCACAGAGCCACCAATAAAATTGATTTTCTAAAGGAAGCACGTATTCCACAGAGTGGTGACTGGTTCTTTAACCGTGACGAATATGTTAAAGCTGGCAAGGCCAAAACAAAAAAAGCGTGTTACACTTGGTTAAATCGCAAAGTTACAGCACCAAAGAATTAGAGCTGATCTGATTTCATAATGAAAATTGCGATTGGTTCAGATCATGCTGCTTATGAGGCCAAAGATCGGTTAAAGGTATTTTTGGCGTCAGCGGGTCACCAGATCGTTGATGTAGGCACTGACTCTACTGAGTCCTGTGATTATCCCGATTATGCAGCAGCAGTCAGTCGGTCTGTGCAGAGTGGAGCCGTAGATAGAGGTGTTCTGATCTGCGGTACCGGTATCGGAATGTCCATCGCAGCCAATCGGTTTAGCGGTGTCCGGGCAGCCCTTTGCTACACAGAAGAGCTGGCTAGCTTGAGCCGCCTGCATAATGATGCTAATGTTTTATGCATGGGGGCCAGAACTCAATCTATAGATTCAATGCAAAGCATACTCAAAGTATGGCTGAACACGGATTGGGAAGGTGATCGGCATGCACGACGTCTGGGCAAGATCGAGATGAATTCAGGGGGAGATAATGCTTAAAGATTTGCAAAACGCTGATCCACAAATCTATGCTTCTATCATGGCCGAACGAGACAGGGAGAGTAACACCCTGGAACTTATTGCCTCAGAAAATTTTGTTAGCAAAGCCGTACTGCAGGCAGCTGGTAGTGTCATGACCAACAAATATGCTGAAGGCTACCCTGGAAAACGCTACTATGGTGGTTGTGAAGCGGTTGACACTGCTGAGAATTTGGCAAGAGACCGAGCTAAAGAACTATTTGGTGCTGAATACGCGAATGTACAACCTCATTCTGGTAGCCAGGCCAATATGTCAGTCTTTTTCACTCTGGTACAGCCAGGTGACACAGTACTGGGAATGGATTTAGCTCATGGGGGTCATTTAACCCATGGATCACCAGTAAATTTCTCAGGCAAGTTTTATAATATCGTGGCCTATGGTGTTGATGCTGAGACAGGTCATATTGATTACAATATGGTTCGGGATCAAGCTCGAAAGCATAAGCCTAAGATGATCATTGCCGGTGGGAGTGCCTACCCCAGACACTATGATTTTAAAGCATTTCGTGAAATAGCAGATGAAGTTGGTGCCTTTCTCATGGCAGATGTTGCCCACCCAGCCGGTCTGATTGCTGCAGGTGAGCATCCCAGCCCACTGGCACATTGTCATGTCGTTACTTCCACTACGCATAAAACCTTGCGTGGTCCTCGCGGTGGATTAGTGATGATGGGTAAAGATTTTGAGAATCCATTTGGTATCGTTGCTCCTAAGAGTGGACGTACCAAAATGATGAGTGAATTACTTGATAGTACGGTTATGCCTGGTATTCAAGGTGGTCCACTTATGCACGTTATTGCTGCGAAGGCCGTAGCCTTCAAAGAGGCTTTACAGCCAGGTTTTAAGGATTATGCCAAACAGGTTATTGCCAATGCTAAAGTGTTGGGAGAGAGCCTGAGTGAGTATGGCTTTTATCTAATCTCAGGTGGAACTGATAACCATTTATTGCTGATTGATCTCACCGATAAGGATATCAGTGGCAAAAAAGCCGAACGGGTGCTGGAAGAAGCTGGCATGACGACCAATAAAAATATGGTGCCCTTTGACAAACGCAGCCCCTTTATTACCAGCGGTATCCGAATAGGAACTGCAGCCTTGACCACTCGTGGGTTCAAAGAATCTGATATGCGAACTATCGCAGGTTTTATTAACGATGTTATATCTGATCCTGATAATGAAACCGTAATCAGCACGACTCGCGAAAAAGTCAATGAATTGGTAAAAGGCTTTCCGCATTATACAGATGTTGAGTAGATTGTATAAATGAATTGCCCTCAATGCCAAAATGAAGACACGCGAGTGATCGATTCGCGACATACGCAGGATGGTCGAGCTATTCGGCGTAGAAGAGAGTGTGGTAGCTGTTCATTTAGATTTACTACCTATGAATATGTTGAGATCCAACCCCTGCTGGTTATTAAAAGTAATCAACGGCGGGAACCCTTTGATCGGGATAAAATCCTGAAAAGTATTGCGATTGCCTGTAGTAAAAGACCTGTCAGTAGCGCTCAAATGAGTCAAACTGTTGATTTAATTCTCCAGGACGTGAATACCTTTGGGTCTTCAGAAGTATATGCTAAAGATATTGGTGAACTGGTTATGAAGCATTTAAAAGATCTCGATGAGATTGCCTATGTCCGCTTTGCCAGTGTTTATCGAAAATTCGAGGATGTTAAGGAGTTCAGAGCTGAATTGGATGACATATAAGTCATCTATCTGATTCTGACCTGTTTATCACGTCACAATGATCACAATTACAAACCTACATAAATCCTTTGGCGACTTGAATGTCCTGAACGGGGTAAGCCTGGACATTAATGATGGCCAAAGTGTGGTTGTTATGGGGAAAAGTGGCCAGGGTAAGAGTGTCTTGTTGAAACTCATCACTCGACTGCTATTTCCAGATTCAGGGCAAATAATTATAGATGGTGATGATCTGGGGACATTATCGGGGCAAGGCCTGGATAACTGTCGCCTGAAATTTGGTATGCTTTTCCAATCTGCTGCCCTTTTTGATAGTCTCAATATATGTGACAATGTTGGTATCGGACTTAGAGCTTATAATCGCTACTCAGACTCCGAGATTGATCGAATCACGGCTGATAGCCTTGACCGGGTTGGTTTAACTGATGTGGGGAGTAAATACCCATCTGAGCTTAGTGGTGGCATGCGGAAAAGGGTCGGTTTAGCGCGGGTTGTTGCCATGAAGCCTAAATATATTCTCTATGATGAGCCCACCACAGGGCTGGATCCTGTTACCAGTGCCCAAATCGCCAGGTTGATTAAAGAAATGCAAGATGACCTGAAGGTGACCAGTATTATTGTGACTCATGATATACCGACCGGGTTCTTCCTGGCTGATCAAATTGTTTTGCTAGATCAAGGGAACTTTTCTTTTACTGGGAGCGTGGAAGAGATGAAGAATTCGCAGTTGAGTTCAGTAAAGGATTTTATTAGTGGTTATAATGCAGATGCCGATATAAAGCACAGATAGCATATGAACTATGAGCACTTATACTGTCCTACATCCAAGCAGGCATTATCCCTATCAGATAAGCCCTTTATGGATACTTTTAGAATATGGGCCAAGGCCAATAAAGTCTGTAATCAGGCTGGTGATCCAGTAAGTGAAGATATTGATTCATTTTTAATCGAAGAGCAGCAGAATATTGCTTATCCGATCAGACTTGAAATTCCCCAGCTTTTGCCTCTGTTAGCTATCTCACTTGAGGGGCTAAATTATCGAAAATCAGTTGATTAGCGGGTACTTGAAACTATATTCGCGAGTTTAAAAGAAGGAGCACTTAATAGAGCATAATTGTTACTGCGCACGTTAGAGGCAAGGCCTCGAAAAATGAATAGGAACCAAGTGTTTATCTTTATTAAGTTGATACCGAATGTATTAAGTACCATTCGGTTTTTTTTATGAATGAGGAGTTTGATACAATGAAATTATATAAAATGTTGAGAATATTAATCGGAAGCTTGCTGCTTGTTTCAGCTGCGTTTTCCCAAAGTGCCTTATTCTTGCTGATCGCTCCCGGTGCCAGAGCAGGCGGAATGGGTGAAGCACATGTGGCTGTGGCCGATGATTCATACGCTACTTATTGGAATCCGGCTGGTCTGGGTTTTCAAGAGGGCTATGAGCTGGCCGGTATGCATGTGAACTGGTTGCCTGGTTTGGTCGATGATATGTATTATGACTTTTTAGCAGGACGGGCACCAGTTGAGAATCTAGGCGTATTTGGTGGACATGTTATTTACCTCAATGCAGGTGAACAACAATACACAGATGCCAACGGCAACAACTTGGGTACCTTTCTTACCTATTTTACATCTGGTGCCTTGAGTTATAGCACCATGATTGCCCAGAATACCAGTATTGGATTCAATTTTAAAATATTATACCAGCATCTAACTGATAAAACCGTTGGAACAGAACGGACCAAGGGTACTGCAACTAATTTTGGCTTTGACGCAGGG
>JAUVDF010000023.1 GCA_030595455.1 Fidelibacterota bacterium
CAGAAACTAAAATGATCAGTATGTTTTATGATCTGCCCATCAACAAATTCAAAGTGGGCTCTAATCTTATTCTGGACCTTGCGCGGAGGTTTGCCAAAATCATACTTGGCTTCCCAGCGTACTTGACCGCTCTGATCATCAGCCTGCACATCGGAAAAGTCTATCTCCAGGGTGGCAGCCTGCAGGCATAACATGCTCCACATAGCGCCAATTTGCTCACCGCGAAGCTCAGGGAAAACCGGATCTGAAAATACAGCATCTTTGTGATATAGAGCAGCCATCGTAGCTCCATCCTTTTTGCTAAAAGCCGTATATAGTTTGTGAATGATTTCTTCATTTGCCTGCATACTAAAACCCTAACTAATTATTCTGTTCTGATAACTGCCCGGAATATTGAAGTAGCACATTCAAAAGCAAACAATCATTCACAATAAGCGCTAACGCAATTAAATATTCAGACGGTCTTCAGTTGTTGTCAGCCCGTTTTTGATGTATGGCTTGGCGCTGTTCTCACTTACCTTGAAAGCTGATGAAAAAATTATCCTATATACTGGCCGTAACACTCTTACTTCCACTATTTGCTTTGGCTCAAACCGAAGATTTGGATAAAAATATTAATTCTCAATCAAATAAGCTGAAAGAGATCCGTAAAGAGATCAAACGACTTAACTCAAAAATCAGCAAGTCTCAAAAAGACGAAAAATACACCCTGTCCCAGATTCAACGACTTGATAAACAAATAGCCATGATTACTCAGTTGAAGCGGGAACTCCAAAGAGAACGCCAGCTTAAGGAAAGCCAGATCAAGGTCATCAAAGAGACGATCTATACAACTGACGAAAAGATTAGTGTTATGAAAAAACGAGCGGCAAATCGAGCTGTTCGGGCTTACAAGCTTGGGCGGAATCGAGAAATCGATCTTTTGCTTACTTCTGGTGATATTAATCAGGTGCTCCGCAGGTCAATGTACCTTTCGGCAATCCACGAGGCTGAAAAAGAAACCCTGGGTGAGCTTCAAACAATGATTATGGAGAATAGAAGTAGCCAAAACAATCTGGCGAGACGCCTGGGCGAAGTAAAACGCAATATTCGTGAAGAGGAACAAAGCGGTCGACAAATTTCTGCAAAACAGAAAAAAAAGGCGTCCCAACTCAAGACCATCAAAAAAGACCGCAAAAGCCTGGAACAGCGGAAAAAGTCACGACAAGCCGCTGCTAAAAAAATTCAGGGTATGATCCATGATTTGGAAAAGAAAAAACTAGAGCGTGAAGCATATGCTAGAGCTCAAGGACTGGCTGGATACGGTGAGTTTGCGAAATTCAAAGGCAAGTTAAACTGGCCTGTTAGAGGTAAGCTTGTGAGTCGGTTTGGACCTCATAAACACGAAAAACTAGGTACCATTACCAACAACCCCGGGATTGATATTGCAGCCCCAAAAGGGAAAGATGTTCGAGCTGTTCTGAATGGTATTGTTGTCGCTATTACCTGGATCCCTGGGTACGGGAATACGATTATCGTAGATCATGGAGACAGTTACTATACAGTTTATGCCCACGTTGACAATATACGGGTAACTATAGATAGCGCTGTTCTTGGCAATGAAATCATTGCTAAAGTTAGTGATACTGGTAGTCTGGATGGTGCCCGACTCCATTTTGAAGTATGGCGTGGAAAAGATAAAACCGACCCCTTAAAGTGGTTAACTCGATGAATTTATTTCAACTCATAGGCCAGGAAGAGGTTCGTCTTAAATGGGACAAGCTTATGAATTCGGGGCGCTTTGGACATGCCCATATTCTTAGTGGCAGGTCCGGGACTGGTAAAGATTCCCTCGCTTTTTATGTTGCTGCCTCCTTAAACTGTCAGTCAGAAAACAAGCCCTGTGGCGACTGTAGATCCTGTCGACAATTTCAGAACTTAGAGCATCCGGCTTTACAACTCATTTTTGCCATGCCAAGGCGATCTGCAAGCCATACCGACCCCTTTGCCGGTATCAAAGAAGGTGAGATGACCACGATTAATGCCGAGTTGGCAAAAAAGGTTCAGTGGCCCTATTATCATCTTCAGATTGATGGAGCTAATGATATACGGATTGCCGGTGTTCGCAAATTACGCAAAGATATTTATCTGGCCAACGATCCCGGTACTACTCGAGTTATAATAATCTTACGTGCCCATAAACTGAATGTAGAAGCGGCCAATGCCCTTTTAAAAATTCTGGAAGAGCCGCCTGCTGGCAGTGTTTTTCTCCTGACAACTGAATACCCGGAAAGATTACCAGATACGATACGTTCCCGCTGTGTGACTCATCATGTTCCTGATTTGAGCTGGCAATTAATCAGAGATGACCTGGTTGCAAAAAAAGGGCTTGATCAAGTCCAGGCAGAGATTTGCGCCCGTATTTCAATGGGTGATTTAGCAGCTGCTCACAGGTATGCTGAAGAGGACAATACTTTTTGGCTTGATCGAATTCGTAATACTCTGAATGCTCTGGCAAGAGAGGATTTTGTATCCGTTTATCAGCAGGTTCTTTTTCTGAAAGATAAAGAGCTCCAAACAGACGAATCCCGACAGCAATTTTTATCATTGTTGATTCTCTTTTTCCGAGATGTTGCCCTGAAAATCCCAGCTGGCGAAACGGCTCTGTGGGCAACCCAGGCGACTCAAGTAAATAAGCTTTTCCCGGACTGTGACAATCGGGCTGTAATCAAAGCGATCGAGCGCACAAAGGATGCTCTTGCACGTAAAGTTCATTTGCAGCTTGCGTTGACAGCCTTATTTTTTGAATTGCGTAAACACCTGCGAGGAAAAACGCAGGTATAAATAAACTGAATAGAGCCAACACCTATATGGTCTTGGTCAGGATATAAATAACATGACCCATTATATGCAACATAACGCCGAGTCTTCAGGAGCAGATGGTCCAAAGCCACCTGGCTTACTCAAAATCAGCTTCAAGGGAAATCGTCGTGAAACTTATCTCAATCCCAACAATTTAAAGCTGAGTTCAGGCGAGCATGTAATCGTAGAAGCAGAACTTGGGGAAGACATTGGAATTGTGGTACCCGTTTGCAATAAAACCGAAGGCTGTAATCGCTGTCCCTCGACTGAACCAGAGTTTAACAACCGCAAAAATGGTGAATCCATACACAAGCTGTTACGGAAGGCCAGTGAAAAAGAAATAGGAACCTATCACGGTAATCGCCGCGATGAGCCTGCTGCGTTTAATAAGGGTGCCGAATTTATTCAGAAGAATAAACTTAAGATGAAGCTGGTTGATGTGGAATATCAGCTTGATCGTCGTAAAATGACTTTTTTCTATACTGCAGAAGAACGGGTCGATTTCCGTCAATTGGTAAAGGATCTAGCCTATGTCTTTAGGACTCGGATAGAGATGCGACAGATTGGCGTTAGGGATTATGCCAGACGCCTGGATGGTCAGGGTTCCTGTGGACAGCAACTTTGTTGCTCCCGCTTTATGGATGGCTTTGAACCGGTCACAACCCAGTATGCTAAGGATCAAAACCTGCCCATAAATCCCAGCAAACTTAGCGGAGCCTGCGGAAAGCTCAAATGCTGTCTGCGTTTTGAATGGGACTTTTATAAACAGTCAATGCACGATTTCCCAGACACCGGTATACCCATAGAAACTGCTGACGGTATTGGTACGCTGGTCTCTAATGACATCCTAAATCGCAGGTGTACTGTCTATTACGAAGAGGCTGGGACTGAAGTATATGACTTGGACACAATTAAAAAAGCCCTGAAAAAAATGGGTTCTGAATATAAAGAGAGAAAGAACTAAACCCTGATGTCCCGATTTTATGTAAGCACCCCTATTTACTACGTCAATGACGAACCCCATATCGGTCATGCATACACCACTATTTTAGCTGATGTGATCACGCGGTTTCACCGAGCACTGGGAGACGAAACCTATTTTTTAACAGGCACTGATGAACACGGTCAGAAAGTACAGCAGGCTGCTGAAAAACGAGGGGTTACTCCCCAACAGCATGTGGATGAATATGTAGTTCGCTTTCAAGAGAAATGGGATGCACTCAATATCCATTATGATCAATTCATTCGGACGACTCAGGAAAATCATAAATCTGTGGTAAGCCACCTGCTCCAAAAACTTTGGGATAAGGGTTTGATTTACAAAGATACTTATGAAGGCTGGTATTCAGTCGCCGAAGAGCGTTTCCTGACAGATAAAGAGTATGAAGAGGGTGAATGGCGAGACGTTAAGCAGCTTTCCGAGACCAACTACTGGTTCAAAATGTCTGCTTACCAGGAAGATTTAATTAATTACATCCATGACAATCCCGATTTTATTCAACCCTCATTTCGTAAGAATGAGGTTCTGGGGTTTCTACGTCAAGAGTTAGGTGACCTGTGTATTTCCAGGCCAAAATCCCGGCTCAACTGGGGCATCGAACTGCCTTTTGATTCTGATTATGTGACCTACGTCTGGTTTGATGCATTGACTAATTATATCTCCGCCATTGGCTATCCCGACCAGGATGAAAACTTTAAAAAATGGTGGCCCGTCGATTATCATCTCATTGGAAAAGACATTCTCACCACCCACGCCGTTTATTGGCCAACCATGCTCATGGCGGCTGACCTTCCATTACCTAAAACTATTTTTGCCCATGGCTGGTGGTTAATGGGTGATTCCAAGATGTCAAAGTCTCTGGGGAATGTGGTTCGCCCCCTGGATCTCGCCAACAAATACGGTGTTGATGCCCTACGCTATTTTCTCATGCGAGAAATGACACCTGGTCAAGATGCCAGTTTTACACTTGAAGGTTTTATCAGTCGCTATAATTCTGACCTGGCGAATGATTTGGGCAACATGGTTAATCGTATTACCAAACTTATCGGCCGGAATTTTGACTATGTCCTGCCTGACCCAGGAGAAACGGCTCCTGAAGATGCAGATTTAATTCAACATGTAAATGGCTTGCGGCAAAAAGTGCGTGATGAGTTAGATCAAATGCGGGTGAACTATGCCATTAAGCATGTCTTTGAAGTGCTGCGCGAGATCAATCGCTATCTGGAAGAAAATGCCCCCTGGAAACTAATAAAAACTGACAAAGAACGGGCTGGTGCAGTGCTTTATAATGCTGCCGAAGCTTTGCGTCTTAGCGCGGTTCATCTTTACCCCGTCATGCCCGATAAGATTGCTCACTTATTGGAAGTTATGGGGAGCTCCGCTCAGGCTCGGATAGATGAAAAGGGCTGGTTTGAATGGGGACACCTCAAGCCTGGTATCAAATTAGGAAAAACTGACGGTCTTTTCCCTCGAATAGAGGTCAAAGAAACGCCAGAAGAAGAGCCGGAAAAGCTGGATTTAAAACCGGAAATCACTTTTGATGACTTTAGCAAGCTGGATATTCGGATTGTCAAAATCATTAAGGCTGAAAAGCATCCCAATGCCGACAAACTCTTAAAACTACAGGTTGATTTTGGAACTGAACAGCGACAGGTAATCGCAGGTATCGCCGAGTTCTATGCACCTGAAGACCTTGTGGGTAAAACTGTTTCACTAGTAGCAAATTTAAAACCGGCCAAAATCAGGGGTGAAATCTCCCAGGGTATGATCCTGGCCGCTGAAGATAACACGACTGTCTCTCCACTGATTCCGCTAAAGGATGTAGAGGCTGGATCCAAAGTCCGATAGAGCTGTCTGGACATGATAGACACCCATTGCCATTTAAATATTGAGCCGCTTCTTGGAAATGCTGACGAAGTAATCGAATCAGCACTGGAACAGGGTGTGGAAAAAATGGTGGTCATTGGTATCGATATTCCATCTTCAGAAACTGCCGTTCAGCTGGCCGAGAAATATCCGCAGGTTTTTGCTGCAGTTGGTATTCACCCTAATGATTGTGCAAAAGCTCCAGACAATTGGGAAAACCATATTGTGGACATGCTTGAGCATCCACAAGTTCTGGCTGTTGGTGAAACCGGACTGGATTATTACTGGGATGATGCCCCCCCTGATCTTCAAAAAATATTCTTTCGTGACCACCTGGATTTGGCTTTAGCAACTGGAAAACCGGCCATCATCCATAATCGCGAAGCCAATCAGGATGTTCTACAGCAGGTGCTGGAGCATGGCAATACGCAAGGAGTGTTTCATTGCTGGCCAGCAGGTTGGGATATAGCCAAACCGCTATTGGATAAGGGTTATCATATCTCATTCACTGGAACTGTTACCTTTAAAAACAACCTTTCCGTTCAAGATGTTGCAGCCCGCATGCCACTGGAGCGTCTCATGCTGGAGACTGACAGTCCCTTTTTAACTCCAGCCCCTCACCGCGGTAAGCGCCCTAACGAACCAAAGTACTTACCCCATATTGCTGAAAAGATTGCTGAACTAAGAGGAATTTCGATTGAAGAAATCTCTGATAAAACCACCCAGAATGCAGAATTGTTCTTCAATATTGATTTGTAGAGACACAATGCATTGTGTCTCTACAAATCATGCCAACCCCTCACCAATGGTTACCCCAATATGGGTTTAAGACCTGACTTACGAGCCTTCAAAAAATGGGGGCAGAATTTCATCACCGATCCTTCTCTACTGGGTAAACTTGTAAGAACTGTCGACCCTAAACCAGATGATACAATGGTTGAAATTGGACCTGGTTCTGGAGCCTTAACCAGACTATTTGCACCGTTGGTGAGCAAACTCCACGCAATTGAAATTGATGAGCGTATGGGAGAGTTTCTGGATCCTATCTGCTCTGAAGTCACATCATTTTCATACGAACATGGTGACTTTCTTAAGTGGTCACCTCCAGCTGAATTGGTGCCACTACGCTTAATCGGGAATATCCCCTATTACATAACCTCACCCCTGATATTACAAGCCTTTGCGCATCACGAAGAAATTATTGATGTTCATTTTCTCATGCAAAAGGAGGTCGGTAAAAGACTTGTGGCTCCTCACGGGTCTAAAAAGTATGGAATTCTTTCGGTTTACGCTGCCCTATTTGCAAAAACCGAATACCTGTTTGATATCAGTCGCCATGTTTTCCACCCGGTTCCTGATGTGGACTCCTGCTTTGTACGTTTCAGTTTTGATGAAAAAAGGGCTGTTTCTGCTGAGCAAGAGCCCCTTCTACGACAAGTAGTTCGAACCGCCTTTAACCAGCGGCGAAAGACACTGCGAAATAGCCTGAAAGCTATCCTAAAGGATAAGCCCCATGTGGATCAACACTTTGATTTGGGTTTACGCCCTGAACAACTCAGCCCCATGGAGTTTCTTGACCTGACTCAACTAATATTTAAGCTTTAGCCCCGTCAGGCAAAATATTCAGGTTCATCCGGAGGTTCGTCTTCTAGCTCCCATTCCTGTATTTTCCGCTTGCCTCGTTGTCGTTTAAGGAACCAGGCTAACACGATCAGCAGAGGTGAAAACGCCCATAAAATAGCTGGGATCTGAGAAACTTTAAAAAACCAAAAACGACTTTCCAGGTCTTGTCTCCAGGCGATTTCGAAATCGATCAAGCTTTCCCCGGTCTCAGCTTTATAGCGCTCCTTAAAACTCAAGCCTTCTGCCCTTAAGAGATAGGGTAAAATCGATTCACCATGTCTATTTATCAAGAATCTTGTAGCGTCCAGCGCCTGTCCATAAGCCAGGCTGGCACGCTTATGATTAAAGCTCAGGATTACATCCATATCAACCAGGGGGATTAACCTGCCGCGGGCGGTAGCCGTCCCCAGCTCTATAAATCCACCCCAATCCATTTGTCCTGCCTGCCATTGAGCCAAACCTTCGTTCAGCCAGACTGGAACATGGACATCATTTTGCCCCAGCAAAACATGAAATAGTTCATGCCTTAGAGTCGCTAACCACTGTCGCTTATTTCGCCCATAAATGTGAATTTCAGAACCAGCTCTGGCAATTCCCCCGCTCCAATAAGGTACAGCGTGTAGCCTGGGTCCTAGGGCATCTTTGTCATAATAGAAATAGACCTCGAGTTCCTCATCAAGGCTCAATCCATATTTTAAGGAATAACTGCTTCGCTCTTGATAAACCAGATGCATTGCCTGATTGAGAAGCGTTGAATCACCCCGATCGCTGATCAAGCTTATGCTCCCTGATTTTAGCTGGAGATTGCCGGCTGAAACGAAGCTGGCCAGCAGTATAAGCGCAATACCTTTGTGAAAGGATTGTCTCATTATCTTATAGAATTTGGTAAGGATCCACATCCACAGTTACACGAACATTACGAACCTGTGTTCTCTGGAAAACATGGCTGGCAGCCTGCCGCAAGTAAGTGCCCTGAGGGTCTTTTTCTTTACTGCTTTTCAGGACGACCTTCCAGTGGTAGCCGAGATGACTCTTTTCAATCATGGCTGGAGTTGGACCCAAAACATCAAGATTCTTTTGCTCCTTCAGTTCCTGAACTGCATGTTCAGAGAGCTGAATTACCTCATCCCTGGAGCGACCCTGAAAACTGAAAGCAATCATCCTGGAAAAGGGTGGATAGGTCAACATATTTCGATCATTGAGCTCACTGTTATAAAAGAGTTTTACATCATGGCGGGTGGCACATTGAATTGAAATATCATCAGGCATCCAGCTCTGAACGACTACACGACCAGGGAATTCACCTCTACCTGATCGACCAGAAACTTGATACACCAGCTGGAAGGTTCTTTCGCGGGCTCTAAAATCAGGAAAATGCAAGCCTGAGTCCGCATTTATAACACCTACTAAGGTTACGTTCTCGAAATCGAGTCCCTTGGCAATCATCTGGGTGCCCAGCAGTACTTTATAGTCTCCCCTGGCAAAATCACCGAGCAGTTTTGTGTGAGCCCCCTTTCCTCTGGTCGTATCCATATCCATCCTGCAGACTGGAACTCCAGGGAATTGCTCCGCCAAAGCTTCTTCCACCATTTGGGTACCCATGCCACCAAACTTTAATTCCTGGGAGTGGCATTCTGGACAACTTTGCGGCGGTGGTGCCTGATAATCACAGAAATGACAACTCATCTTATTGCCTATTTTGTGATAAGTAAGTGAGAGATCATCGTTGGGGCAGGACATGGTCCAGTTACAGTCACGACAAGTAATGACCGGAGCATAGCCCCTGCGGTTTTGAAAAAGAATTATCTGTTTATCATTTTTTAAAGTTTCATCAATAGCTTCAATCAGCTTTCTGGAAAAAGGATTCGCATAATCCTTCGTTTCCTCGCGCTCTTTACCCATGTCCACGACTTCAACCAGCGGTGGTTTGGCTTTTTCCCAGCGTTTTGTGAGGTGCAGTCCTTTGTAGCGATTGGTGCTCAAATTGAAATAGGACTCTAGAGCTGGTGTTGCCGAACCCAGGACCACGACGGCATTCTCTTCCCGGCCCCTTACCAGAGCTACATCCCGTGCATGATAGCGTGGCTCGCTATCTTGTTGTTTGTAGCTGTTTTCCTGCTCTTCATCGA
>JAUVDF010000130.1 GCA_030595455.1 Fidelibacterota bacterium
TTGCTCATGGGAGAAGTAGCCGTTAAACAGGATAGTTTAGCCCTGGCTGAACAATACCTGGAGCAAGTGATTGATCGATCCCCAGATGGCTTTACTAAGGCTCAAGCGCAATTCCAGGTAGGCAAAATGCGGGAAAGCCAACTGAACCACCAGGGTGCTTTGGATGCTTATCGATCCGTTTCCAAGTTTAAACCATCCGAGTCATTAAAAGTCGAAGCTATCATTAGGCAAACCAGTATGCTCAAGGCTCTAGGGAAGGATCAGGACGCCGTAGAAATGATCCAGGATATGTTGCTCAGTGAAAAATTTGTTGATATCCGCGCACAGCTGGAAGTAGAACTGGGGAAACTATATATCACCCTGGAAGATTATGATAAGGCTGAGGCAAAATTAACGAGCGTCGTAGAGAATTATCCGAGAAAAGAGATTGCTGCAGAAGCTAATTTTGTTCTCGGTGAATTATTTTTGATCAACAAATTTGATTATAAAGCTGCTCATAAAGCTTATAGCGATATAAGGGTTCATGCCTCCAGGTCGCCTTTTGTGGCACAGGGGAATCATCGGATTAAGCAGATTGATCAGTATCAAAAAATTCAGCAGGACTATTCCAATTTAAAAAGACAGCTATCCGGGTTGTCCCCGATTGTTAAAGCGCAGTCAAGTAGAACCAATGAGCGAGGAACCCGTGGGGGTCGATCACGTGGTCGATCACGTGGTAATGAACCAGAAGAGGGGCTAATTGAAGAGCCGGCAGCTCCCCTTAAGGCTAAGCAGGAGCAGAAAGTTGAGACTGCAGTAGAGGTCTCAACGGCTGATTCGCTCCAGTTTATTGCCAATATGGACGAGAATAGGTACATGCTGGCTGAGTACATGCTTTTCGAATTTGCCCGGGTTGATACGGCGCTAGAACTATTAAGAGCACTTGAACAGAATAGCACCGATATCGGGGTTAAACAACAGTCCGCCTATATGCAGTATTATGCATTAGAATCAATCAGGGGGGATAGTGTCGCAGGTCAGATAGCAGCGGCTCACATTCAGTCAAGCTATCCTGATTACTATAAGACAGTCATGGGTGACCCTGATCAATCAGAACTAGCATCTGACCCTGATGAAGATCGGCTACATCAGATCGCAGTATTGTTTGATGGTGGTGACTATGCCAGTGTTAGTGCTAGATACCAAAAGCTAAAAGATGATGGAAATATCTCTGAGGCTCTTCGGAGTAAGGCTTGCTTTAACTATGCCTGGTTGAATGATCATTTTCTTTACGATAAAGATGCAGCTATTAGAGCCTATACAGAAATGATAGATAAATATCCTGAGAATCCTTTAACGGTCACAGCTCGTAATCGTTTAGGGGTGCTGTCTTATGAAGGGGTAAGCTCAGCTCCTGAGGGAAATGGGACTGAAGACAACGATCAAAAAGATTAACTCCCATCTTTTGTCAATCTATTTGATTCGCCCTAGAAAAGCAGGCTTGGGAAAAAAACTTAATGGTAAATTAAACCTGGTTTACTTCTTATCACCGCTCACCGAAAACATGTTGGTGATAAGGGGCTTCACCAATAGTTTCAACGCTTGATTATGTCAATGAAGAATGTCATAAAACGAGCCCCTGTTACCATTATTGGAATTCCTGCTCTGATTGGTTTTACCCTCTATACATATGATGTATTTATGCTCTTTTTCACCATTGCCGGGCTGCTAATCCTGGGAGAAGTCTTTAAAATTGTAAGGCCGAATGGGACAAATCCTAATATATGGCTGGGTTTTTCACTCTATTTGAGCATGGTCTGGGATCAACTCTTTGCCAATGGTTTGTATATGGGCTCGATACTAATTGCCGGTATGCTATTACTGCTAACCTGGGAAATGTTTCGCAAGAAGACCCATGTTCTGGAAAACGTGGCTTCAACCTTCTTTGGCGCAGTCTTTATTGCATTGGCTATGTCATACTTTATTAAACTACAACAAATAGGTTACGATGGCAGTGGCGGTCACCTGGGTGGCTATGCTGTTTTGACCGTATTTATTGGCGTCTGGGCCTGTGACACACTAGCCTATTTTATTGGTTCAGCCATTGGTAAACACAAAATATTTCCACGAGTAAGCCCCAATAAAAGTTGGGAAGGTTCTATATCAGGACTCATCGGATCACTCATCGCCCTTGTTTTGATTGTTAAAGCTGGCTGGTTACCTGGTTTAGATTATGTGGATGCTGTTGTTTTAGGAATGATTACCGGTGTTGCTGGACAATTAGGTGACTTTGCCGAATCAATGGTGAAGCGAGATGTAGGGGTCAAAGATTCTTCCAACCTTCTGCCAGGTCATGGTGGAGCCTGGGATCGTTTGGATTCTATTCTATTTGCAGCTCCCCTTAGCTATCTCTACCTGACGCTGGTTGTTGGCCTGTAAATGAAAAAATCCTTTATCATTCAACTATCCATTCTGCTCTTATTAATTATCTACACCAATATTGGTGACAGAAGTACCACAACCGCTAATAGTGATATTTTAGGCGATGCCGGGGGAATGCGGGTTGAACTAACGGGTGATGAAACCATTTTTGAAAGTAGTCCCACTGACCTGCCACCTGAAAAAGGCGGCACCTTGGTAATGGCGCTTTCTGCCGAACCAGAGAATCTGAATTATTACACATCTACCTCGGCTGCAGCGACTCGTTTTCTTGATTATATTTACCAGGCACTTCTTGATTATGATTATGAGACCTGGCGCTTTGATAGACCGGTCCTGGCTGAAAGTTTCACCATCAGTGAAGATGGAAAAACCTTCAGATATAAGTTGAGAGAAAACGTCTACTGGCATGATGGGCAGCGATTTACAGCAGATGATGTACTCTTTTCTTTTAAAGCAGTTCTGAATCCATTTGTGGATGATGCCCCTCTTAGAACTTCTTATTCAAAAGTTATTGAAGCCCATACTGAAGGTCCATTCATATTCTCTATCACGACTTCAGAAACCTATTTCAGGAACCAGGTGATGCTAGGTGGATTGGCTATTATGCCTAAGCATGTCTGGGATCCTAAGGGCTTGATGGATCGTTTTACTATCCAAGATCTTTTGGACCCCACAGTTACTCGTGAAGAAGCCGCTGTCAAAGAATTTGCAGAATCCTTTAATGTTCATCCACAAGGCCGCCCGGTAGGCGATGATGCCGAAAAGATTATTGGATCAGGACCCTGGAAATTTGGTAAGTGGGTAACAGGCGATTATATGTCATTGGTGCGCAATGATAACTATTGGGGGGATGAGCAAACATTTATTCCCGGTTATAGTGAAAAAGGGGCTTATCTAGATAAGATTATCGTCAAAGCCATTTCAGATCCAACGGCTATGCTTACTTCACTTAAAGCCGGTGAGATTGATTTCCTGCCCCGGATGAGGGCTATCCAGTATTTTGAGCAAACCGATACTGAAGACTTTTTAGAAAAGTTTCAAAAGGTTTCCTATGTCGTTCCCGCCTATAGTTATGTCGGTTGGAACAATGATAAACCGTATTTTAGTGATAAGCGCGTGCGCCAAGCCATGACCATGCTGATTGACCGGGAAGCATACAATAAACATATCGCCTATGATATGGGCATCCCGACCATAGGACCATTCTATATCTATGGTGAACAGTACAATCATAATATTGAACGTTGGCCCTATGATCCCGCACGAGCAGTCGAGCTGATCGAAGAGGCTGGCTGGATTGATCATGATGGAGATGGTGTTCGTGACAAAGACGGTATCCCATTTGACTTTACCTTTTCAATATCGGCTGGATCCAAAGGCTCTAAGTACTTGGCACTCATGCTGAAAGAAGATTTACGCAAGGTCGGTATTGCCATGGGTATTCGCCAATTGGAATGGTCGGTATATGTTGAGAATCTACGTGATCGTCAGTTTGATACTGTGATGCTTTTATGGATTGGTGGTCTGGAAACTGACCCTTATCAGATCTGGCATTCAGATAATATTGGAGATCGCGGATCCAACTATATGGGTTTTAAACATGCTGAAGCTGATTCCTTGATAAATTTTGCCCGCTATGAGATGGATAAAGCCAAACGCAATGAGATGTATTTCCGGCTTCAGGAAATATTGCATGAAGAACAACCCTACACCTTTATGTTTTACCAGCGTGATCCAGGTGCCTATCTGAAAGCGTTCAGGGGCGTGAAATGGATTCCAATCAGACCGGGATACAAATTATACAACTGGTGGAGAAGTAGTACTTCAGTTGGGAGCCCCCTTTAATGTGGC
>JAUVDF010000172.1 GCA_030595455.1 Fidelibacterota bacterium
AGGACTTTCGACATGAATCAGTTGAGTATGTCCACCTGAGACAAGTAGACACAGAAAAGGTAAGGGTAAATCTTTGTGCCCGATAAAATTTGCAAAGATATGACCTTCAATGTGATTGATGCCATAAAGAGGTACATCCAATCCTAGCGCCAAGCCTTTGGCATAACTCAGCCCCACTAACAGCGAACCAGCTAAACCCGGGCCCTGGGTCACAGCAATACCCTCAACATCCGAAAGAGCGAATTCAGCTTGCTCCAAGACACCCCTTACTACAGGACCTAATAGTCGATTATGTTCACGAGAGGCATATTCTGGTACAACACCTCCATAACTAGTGTGAACGAGTTGGGTAGCTGTAATGTGGTGAATTATTTCAGGTCCGCGAAAAAGAGCTGCTGCAGTCTCATCACAGGAGGTTTCAATGCCCAGGATAATGGGTTCGGTCATCTATTTTTGTACGATTTCTATTTTTTCCGGGATGAAGCGATTCACCCTTTTAACGCCCATTGGCAAAACTGCTTCAGGAGCATACAACTGTTCATCCTGATTCCAATATTGTCCGTAGTCAAAACTGACTATGAAGTCTTCCGGTTTTAATTCAAGTAGGCGATCAAGCCCACCTTCAACTTCCAGACCGATATGCTGCGGAATTACTGAAACTTCAATACCGGGGGGTACATTGTCTAAGCGAATGGCTACATTTTGAAACTCAACAGAACCAATACTCTGAATATCAGCACTGACCGTAACTGTTTTCACATCCAGGTCAAATAATTGCCTGGGCTCCAGAGTTAATGGTAATGACACAGAAACATCTGAGTTAATGTCATCAAGTTGAAGCATTGGAACCGTTATACTGGTCATCTCTTTTAAAAGTGATTGGGGGCCATGAGCAATAATTTTGGTAGGCTCGACAGTAATATCCCCCACTACCATGTATCCAAGTTGCGTTTGAATATCAGCTTGAACCTTTACATTCAACTCTTTGTGAGCCATTGTTTCAACACTCACCCAAACAGATTCGGGCTCAACAATATGCAGCAGCTCAAGCTTATAATCCCTGGGGATGATAAAATGATCTGGGTGCTCATTGAAGTATTCATTTAAACGGTAGATTTGAGTATTTTTGGTTTTCGAAAGGTCCAGGATCAAACCGGTTTCAGAAAGAGGCATGGTCATATTCGCCCACAGAAGTGTATGACCTTTCCCGCGAAATTTAGCGGTAATTAGTTCAGGAATCTCATTATTGAGGGCCTTTTCATTCGATAAGCCTTTAATCCTAAGCGGAATTTCAAGATCAAAGAAATATTCAACATCGGTCACCACAAAAAACCAGATCAGGATAGCCAGCAGGATTGACCCTAATTTGATTTGAATGTCTGTTGTAAATATTTTTTTTAGCATCTTATTAATATAGCGAATAATTACGAATTACGAACCGATAGATAAAAGATTTTATCATTACCAAACAATATGAAAGCTATACCTGTAAAAAGGCGATGTACTTCATTATTCATGATGTACATCGCCTTAACTATAACTATTCAGGACGATGAAATAGTCCCGATATATTGAGATCTAAAAGGGAGTTATTTTTCCTCAGCCTCTTCAGGCTTTTCCTTTTTAGGAGCTGCTTTTTTCTTGGGAGCAGCCTTCTTCTTAGCTGGTTTTTCCTCTTCAGCTTCCGCTTCTGGGGTCTTTTCAGCAGCTTTCTTCTTGGGAGCAGCCTTCTTCTTAGCTGGCTTCTCTTCTACTACCTCTTCCTCCGCCTTTGGAGCAGCTTCGGCTTTTTTCTTCGGGGCAGCTTTCTTCTTGGCTGGCTTCTCCTCTGCAATTACTGCAGATTTTTCAGCTTCACGAATCTTGTTTACGATTTCATCAGGAATCTCTAGCTTATCGCTACCTTGACCCTGACCGCGCATAAACTCATCGATCTCAGCCCGTTCTTTATCTTTAATGGCTGCTTCATGGCTAACCACAACTTTTTTCTCAGTTGCATCAACCTCAACCACTTTCACTTCAACTTCTGCATCAACCTCAAACTGATCAAGAATTTCCTTACGCTCATTTTTGCGGAAACTGCCAAGCAGGATAATTCCCTCTACATCAGTATCAGCAAAGCCTAGGATAACACCCTTTTCGAGAAGTTTGATAACAGTACCCTTCTGGGTAGAGTTAATGGCAAACCGATCCTTAAGCTCTGGCCAAGGATTTTCTTGAGCTTGTTTAATTCCCAGTGAGATTTTACGCTCGCCTTGTGAGATATCCAAGATTTTCACATCGATTTTATCACCGCGTTGTACGACTTCCTTCGGATGGCGTACCTTACTAGTCCATGATAAATCAGAGATGTGAACCAGTCCGTCAATACCTTCTTCAAGTTCGATAAATGCACCAAACTGAGCTAAATTGCGAACGGTACCTGTATGAACTGAGCCTACCAGGTATTTCTCTTCAATGGTGGTCCATGGGTCCGGTTGTAACTGCTTAACACCAAGAGATATCTTGTGGTTTTCAGCATCTACGGATAAAACAACTGCATCGATCTCATCACCAACAGTGAAAACATCGGATGGATGTTTAATGTGTTGGGTCCATGAAATTTCTGAGATATGTACCAAGCCTTCTACACCGGCCATTAGTTCAACAAATGCACCGTAGTTTGCCAAGCTGACAACCTTACCGTTCACGCTTGAACCTTCAGGAAATTTATCAATTACACTTTCCCATGGATGTGGTTTCAATTGCTTGAGACCAAGGGATACGCGTTGTTTGACTGTATCATAATCGATAACTTTGACCATGATATCCTCATCCAGGCCAACAACTTCTGAAGGATGATTGACGCGACCCCATGAAAGGTCAGTGATATGGAGTAGACCATCAATTCCACCAAGGTCAACAAAAACACCAAAATCTGTGATGTTTTTAACCCGACCTTCAAGGATCTGACCAACTTCGATCTCTTCCAATAATTTACTACGCTGTTCTTTAAGGCTCTCTTCCAGTAACTCTTTACGAGAGACAACAATATTTTTACGAAATTCATTGACCTTGACGATCTTGAATTCGAAAGTTTTTCCAACATAGGCATCAAAATCTCTAATTGGACGAACATCCAACTGAGAGCCAGGCAGGAAGGCATCGACACCAAGAATGTTGACGACCATTCCACCTTTTATACGGCGAGAGATGGTACCTTCAACAGTTTCAGCATCTGCATATTTCTGCTTGACATTATCCCAAACTCGCATGAATTCAGCCTTGCGTTTAGATAGGATAGCCTGACCAACTTTATCCTCGATTCTTTCGAGAAATAGTTCAATATTATCACCAACCTCTGGTAATTCACCTTCATCAAATTCATGACGA
>JAUVDF010000138.1 GCA_030595455.1 Fidelibacterota bacterium
ATCAAGGATCATATCAAATTTCTCTGGGACTTGCTGCATCAAGTCGCTAAACCCGGCGAATGCTCCAGCACCTCCGCTAACTTGATTAAGGGCATAATAGGTCGTTACCAAGCCCCCAACAATGAGCACCAGAACCTGGACAACATCGGTCCAGACAACGGCCTTAAGACCTCCATAAATCGTGTACAAAGCTGAAAATGAAGCCAAACCCACGATGCCCCACATCAGTGGCACACCAAGAATAGTTCTTAAGGCAAGCGAGCCCAGATAGAGCACTGAGGTCAAGTTGACGAATACATATAATAATAACCAGAATACAGCTAAACCGGTTCGGACGCGGCGATCATATCTGATTTCCAGTAACTGGGGCATGGTGTAAATCCCCTCTTTTAGGAATATGGGTAAAAAATACTTTGCCACGACAATTAGGGTAATGGCAGCGGTCCATTCATAGGTGGCAATTCCTAATCCGATCACAAAACCTGAACCAGACATGCCAATGTACTGTTCTGCCGAAATATTTGCAGCAATCAGAGAGGTTCCAATTGCCCACCATGGCAGTGATTTACTGGCTAGGAAATAATCGCTTGAATTCTTTTTATGACCTTTTTTTTCTCGGGAAACATAGAGCCCCAGACCAACGATAAAAATGATGTAACTAATGAAGACGACATAATCCAATAGTGAGAAATTCATACAATTCCTTCCTTAAAACAATCAATACAGAGGCAAATAGTAAGGACAAACTCCTGGGAAACACCAAATTGAGGAATTATTCCTATATAATCACAATATGTGATGGTATAACCTAACCCGAGGTCGGTATTAAATAAAGCCTAACTCAATTGACATCTTGTTAACTACTGCCGAGGAATATTTAACCACTTTTCTCTGGGGTTTATTTTAAAAAGGCCAGATGACAGGAATCAAAACAGAAGCTATAATCCAAAAAATAAAGTTAAGTGGAGCTCCGGCTCTCAAGTAATCAGTGAAACGGTACTTCCCAGGGCCATAAACCATGAGGTTCGTTTTATAGCCGATGGGTGTCATAAAACTGGCTGAGGCCGCAAAACAAATAGTAAATATCAGCGGTCTGGGGTCTACTCCAAGACTATTAGCTGCTGCAATGGCAATGGGTGTTAATACAATTGCTGCAGCATTATTTGAGATTATCTCAGTACTCAGACTTGTGATCAGATAGAGCGTTGATAGCAAGGCAAATGGGATCAAGTAATCAGGAAATAGATTGGCGAAGAGGGAAATACTTTCTCCCACGAGCAAAGCTGCACCGCTGGTTTCCATGGCTGTTCCAAAGGGGATGAATGCAGCGATAAATACAATAACTCGCCAGTTAATAGCAGTATAAGCCTCCCTACTTGAAATATGTTGAGAAACCAGCAGGAGAAACATTCCCAAAAGAGCTGCAGCCAGGATATCCATTACCCCAGTGGCAGCGAGAACCATAACAATTGGTATGACAATTACAGCCAGCCAGCGAATCTTCTTCTTGCGCATATTAACTTCATGGTGTTGAAGGATTATCAGATCAGGATCATTGCGCATCTCAGAGATCTGTTCCATGGGCATAAGCATGAGCAGAGTGTCTGCAAACCGTAAACGAACATGTGCCACCTTCTGTTTTAGAGTGGCTCCGCGCCTGGCTATAGCTAGAACAAACGCTCGATACTTTCGTCGAAACTCAAGATCACTTAAGGTCTTCCCTGTGAGGGCAGAATCCTCGCTTACAAGTCCTTCAACCAGAACGTTATCACCCGCCTGTAATTCTTGTTCACTCAATTTAACATCGGTAAGTGCCAAGACCTTTTCCTGCTGATGAAACTTAACGAAATATTCAAGTCCCCCCTTTGTCAAAAAGATATCACCAGCCTGAAGTATCGTATTGCCAATATCGTGGGTGATCCGATTTCCATCACGAATGATTGTCAGAACGGTAATATTATAGCGTTCGTTTATCTGCTGCTTACGACAGGTTGATCCGATAAGCGGTGAGTCCTCATCAATCTGAAACTCAGTCAGAAAGCGAGACATATGGTATTTACCCACCAGGGTACTGACTGGCGCTCGAGCCGGTAAAAGCCGCGGTAATACAAATAGATTATAAGCGGATCCCACAATCATGAAGATGATTCCCAGGGGCAAAAACTCAAACATTCCCAGGGGCTCGATGCCATGAGATTCACCAATTGAACTAACCAGTAGATTGGTTGATGTACCGATGAGTGTAATTGTTCCTCCATAGATAGCTGCGTAGGATAGAGGAATAAGTAATTTTGAGGGAGAAATTCTGAATTTCGTAGCCATTTGCATGGCAACAGGAATAAATATGGCAACGGCAGCTACATTATTAATAAATCCTGAGAAGAGGCTGGTTGATAGCAGAAAGAGACCCTGTCCCAAACGCTTTCTTTTGGCTTCTAACTGGATAAAATACTTAGCAAAATGCTCCAAGGCTCCTGTCTTCACTAAGGCATGACTTAAAACAAACATAACGGCCACAGTGAGGACAGCCTTGTTGCTAAAACCTGCTACTGCTTCTGCGCCATCTACGTATCCTGATAACCAAAGGAGCAGGAGTAAGCCAATCCCCAACACATCTATAGGTAATATTTCCAGGACTAAAAGCGCTAAAATAAGAGCCATCAATGCAAATATTCCCAGAATACTTATGCTCATAATAACACCCCCCCCCTATCAGCTCAGAACAGTTGGCTATTTAGGGCTTAAAAGCTGGTCAATAATGTTTCTATTCAGGCTATTTGCGTTGCCCAAACTGTCTAAGGTAAAAATATCATGGTTACTGGCTGGTGCAAATTCAGGCTCAGTCGAGGTGTTAATCGTTTGGAAGCCATATTCAGATAGTTTCCGCTGGGCAGTTGCACTCCATAGGAAATCAATAAAATTATTGATTAAATCCGACTGTTCAGGACTGATATTATTCTGGATCATTATGGCAACTGGCTCTACCATTATGGTTCGTTCTGGGTACACAATCCAACTGTCAGTGGGTCCCGGATGATAGCTAGCTGCAGCTTCATAGTTGAATAATATATCTCCTAGTCCAGCATAGAACTGCTCCAAGGCGTCCTGTGAGTTAGAGGGATGATTTTGAGTCTTCGAGAAGGCTGCTTGGGTAAATAGTAAGGCCTCTTCATGACTCAGGCCCTGACGCAATTGCGACCCGTAGATAGCAAGACCGGTCATTTGCCCTTCACCAGAGGTTAGTGGATCAGAAATAATCACATTCATGTTTTCGTAATCAATATCATCAAAATTGTGAATGGGTGTATGAATATCATCACTAACAAATAAAACAACGGGAGATCGGCAGAATTTATCCTGCTTCTGAATTTCCTGCCAGGTTGCTATATTGATAATTCCACCACTAACCAGGCGACGTGCATCCAGCTCTGAGGACAAAATAGCAACTTCAGCTGGAAATTTGGTTATGATCTGGCGGGTAATAATTCCAGACCCGGCAAAGGTAGTGATAAATTCAACCCGTTCCTGATGCTTTTTAAGCCAATGATCTTGAAATGCGGGTAGTAAGGCTTGTTCCATGACTGGTTCCATGGCGCTAAAGCAATACAAGGTGATGGTTCGAGGTTCTTTGATCCGGACCTGATCCCGACTAAACCAGAGAAATAGTAGAATTATAATAGCAACTAAAGCAGGAATAATGAAACTAGTGAATCGATAAACAGGATCATTTTTGTATTGAGATTCACCACTGTCAGTTAGAATACTCATACTCACTCCCCTTGTCACGCTTTTCAGCAACTTTGACTCAAAGTTATTTCAGGTAATCTTATTGAACAAGCGAAATCGGTTGCGTATGCTTATAGGTACTTTTTATTGTACCCTTTTGAACTAAGCATGTCCGGTTGGGCAAAATAATACCCAGCCGTAAAAGACTGGGCTAATAATTATTACTTTTATGTTTTAAATATTACCTTCGCTCTGAATGAACGAAAAGTGGCGGAGGTGGAGAGACTCGAACTCCCAAGTCCTTACGGACGGCGGTTTTCAAGACCGCTGACTTACCAATTAGCCTACACCTCCGTGGTGCAATTGAATAGCGAATATCGATTAACGATTGAAGAATTATGAAC
>JAUVDF010000052.1 GCA_030595455.1 Fidelibacterota bacterium
AGAAGTTATCGCCCTGCATATATCAGGCGAAAAACTGGATCAATATCAAGTCAACCAGGGGCTCTTCCTTATTATTGGTTCTGAAGCCCATGGAGTTGACCCGGCCTTACTAAAACTCGCCAGACCACTTGCTATCCCAAAACAGGGCGCCGGTGAGTCTCTCAATGCGGCAATGGCCACAGGAATTGCTCTATACGAGTTGAATAAGGCTTAAACCGTAGGCGCTACTAACCCCCCTTGGTTTAATAAGAACCAACTACTTCTCTTTATTTCCAGCTTGCGTAGCCCAAAATGTAATGGTTTCATCTCTGGAACATCACCTTGGCAACAGACTTCAATAAACATATATTGCTCGGCCTTATCCGGATTGACTAGGTAAGGTATTGAAAACTTAAGAAATGAATTCGCGGAAATTGCAGCTAATTGACTTAGCGAAAGCTGATGCGGTTGAACTAGATTTTTATTTTGTGTGATCAGCACATTTAGTATTACAAAAAGGATTTATAATGGATTTTCTTAAACCCCGTGATATAGTGAAAACATTGATCGCTGCTTTTGTGCTGGTCTTTACATTTCTTATCTATCTGGACACAATGGCACCAACGGTTTCTTTCTGGGATTGTGGAGAGTTCATTGCTGTTTCTCACACCTTGAGTGTCCCCCATCCTCCTGGTTCACCCTTATATTTACTCCTGGGGCGCGTAATCTCTATCCTGCCCTTTACCGGTGGTGCAGCTCTCGATCCAATTTTGAATGAGCCCCAGTTTCACAACATTGCCTATCGTATCAATATGTTATCACCTATCGCCACAGCTTTTGCCAATATGTTCCTATTCTTGATCATTGTCAGACTGGTTGTTGAATGGCGTGGTAAAGTAAAAGATGGTGCAGATAAGTGGATTGCTTACGGAGGTGGATTAGTTGGTTCACTGACCATCGCATTTTCAGATAGTCATTGGTTCAACGCAGTTGAGGCCGAAGTCTATTCCATGAGTATCTTTTTTACTGCCATTGTAGTTTGGCTTATTCTTAAATGGTCAGAAAAAGTTGATGAGGGCGGGGCTGGTGCACGCTACATTCTCATTATTTCATATATGATGGGCCTGGCTATCTCAGTCCATATGCTCAACCTGCTTACCATTCCATTCATCGCCCTGATCATGTACATGAAGCTCAATCCGAAGGAAGATGGCGTTGAAATGATGGTAAACATGCTATCCGTCGTTATCGTCATGGGGCTTGGAATCATGATCGCAATCGAAATGGCCTTGCCAGCAACATCGTATGAATATTTGCGTCTCACTGAGGATGACCGTGGGTCCAAACTTACGGTACTGCTCGTTATCTTCTCACTGATCACCAGTGGTGGTCTCTTTGGAATCTCACAGATATTTAAAAGTGAACGCCGCCGCCGTTACTGGAAACAGGTACTGCTAATGGGCGCCGCTGGAGCTGCCTATTTGATTATCTATCTTGGTATTATTAAGGGCATGCCCAAAATGGCTAATTTTATGGGCAACCTGATGAACACTGAGAGTGCCGTAACGGCCATTGGAGCCACTTTCTCAGTCAGTATTGTTCTACTGATAGCCCTGATCTATTTTGCCCCTACAATTTACAGAGCCCGCGCCACCGAAATTCGCTTATCCGTTATGGCATTACTCATGGTCTTGGTTGGCTTCACTTCATACGAAACAATCTTTATCCGTTCTGCTCAAAATCCCAATATTGATGAAAATGATCCTGAGACCGTTGCCCGGGCCGTATCTTATCTTGAACGTGAACAATATGGAAGCTACCCCATGTTTTATCGCGACCGCTGGGGCGAAAATCCACTTAACAATAACACAGCTACTCCAGGTCGAATCGTCAAAATTAACAGCACGGGTAAAATTGGTGAGATCATGTCTGTTCAGGGGGAGCAGGTAAGATTAGAAGTCGGTGGACGTGAAGTAAATCAACGAATTTCAAACCTGAGTGCAATTGTCAATAACTACCGTTCCAGAACAGATTACTTTTGGCGCTATCAGGTTAATCATATGTATATCCGCTATTTTAAATGGCAGTTCTGGGGTCGAAATGGAACGAATAGTGATCTCTCTCAACTATGGGGACTCCCCTTCCTGCTTGGTTTATTAGGTCTCGGACATCACTTTGCAAAAGATTCCAGGCGAGCCTTCGCTGTAGCAGCACTGTTTATGCTGACTGGTTTTGCAATTCTACTCTATTTAAATCAGGATGACCCCCAACCCAGGGAACGGGATTACTCCTACGTCGGCTCATTTTTTGCTTTTGCGATCTGGATTGGTATTGGAGCTGCGGCGGCCTTAGAGAAGCTAAAAGACTGGCGTAAAGACTCACCCATATTCTATAGCATCGCAATAGGTGTTATGATCCTGGCTTTACCGGTCAACATGATCCGAGCTAACTACCACACCCACGATCGTTCAGGTAACTACATTGCCTGGGAATATTCCTATAATTTGCTGAATACCTGTGATCCAGATGCGATCCTTTTTACCAATGGAGATAATGATACTTTCCCATTATGGTATCTTCAGGAAGTTGAAGGTATTCGAAAAGATGTGCGCGTAGTAAACCTCAGCCTTTTGAATACACCCTGGTATATCAAACAGCTGAAAAATATCGAGCCAAAAGTTCAGATCAACTTGACTGATGATGAGATCGATGGCTTAGGTCTCATTCGTCATGTTGAACGAGATTTCTTTATCGCGGCTCCTGCCCGCTTTTTTGATAAGCCTGAAACGGGCACCTTTGAAGAAGGTGTTTCCGGTCTTAAGTGGAACTTGAAACCGACCGTTTCCCGCCAAAAAGACCCAAATACTGGTCAACTAGTGGGAGGACTAAGAGTTCAGGATGTAATGATTTTTCAAATACTCCGAATGAATGAATGGAAAAGACCCATCTATTTTGCCGTCACTGTTTCCCCCAATAATCAGATTGGTTTAAATGAATACTTAAGGATGGATGGTCAAGCCTACCAGCTCCTTCCCTATAAAGTCGGTTTAAGTATTGATGAGGATATCATGTATGATAAGATCATCAACACCTACCGCTATACGAACCTGGATGACCCTGACGTTTATTATCCACCAAATATACAACGTCTACTCCAGAACTATCGTAAAGGGTTCCTGCAGTTGATCTATGAATATGGTATATCAGGTGAAGAACACCGTGAGAAGGCACTCCATGTGCTCCACAAAATGGATGAGCTGGTTCCAGATGAGACTATTCCCATTACTTATATAGATCTATATCTACAGATAGCTCAAATGTATCAGCAACTCGGTGATGATGTTGGAGCCCGCCTCTATATGGATAATGCTTTTAAGCATGGTCGTGAGAATTTACCCATTATTGACCGGGTGAAGGTTGCCTCAATCTGGAATGACCTTTTTGATGAGACGGAAAAATCTCTGGATATTCTATTACCCTTAAGCCTGGAAGCTCCATTAAATGCCCAGATCATTTATGAAGTAGCTCGTGCTTATGTAAAAGACCGAAATGTTGTTGATGGTGAAGTCTGGGTAAATAGACTGGCTGAGTTAGTGCCCACCGCCAGAGAGACCCGTACCTTGCAAGGCATGATTCAAACAATGAAGGCCGACTCAAGCGGATTATAAATCATCCATTTATAGATAGTAAAAAGCCCTCGGATATCCGGGGGCTTTTTATTTGCTCAATTACTGATAACTTTAGTCTAGCTTTCTAGCGGATCTATGGCTGGCTCCCAGCGGAATTCACGTAAAGAAATAATCCCGGCAGAACTAAAGATAACGCCTTCACTCTCTAGCATTTTACGCTGAACTGCACCACCCATTTCCAGGTTAAGGCTGATCTTACCCTGGGCGTTTATAACCCGGTGCCAGGGAATATCATCAGAAGGAACTGCATGGAGGGCATAACCGACTTGTCTCGCCTGGCGGTAATATCCTGCCAGGGTAGCGATCTGACCATAGGTAGCAACCTGCCCACTGGGAATCTGTTTAACTACTGAGTAAATACGTTCCCATTTACTTTGTTCTGACATGATCAGTCGATTCTTAGTGTATTATTTCTTTTTCTTTTTAGCGGATTTTGACTTTTTATGCTTAATCAAATGACGATTTTCGTGAAAGAATCGAGCCATGATTTTTGAAACTGCAGCCGGGACAACTTTTTTAATCGCTTGTTTAGGAGAAACCACTTTTCGCTTCCGGAAATGATCTTCATCCCACTTATCCTTGAGCTTGCTAACTTCCATAAAATACAGGCGAACTTTATAGCGACCGCCCATCTTTTCATAGGTATAGGTTCCAATCTCATCAGGGGCAACCTCACCTTTAATACCAGCTTCCTCCAGCGCTTCTTTGGCTGCTGAATCCTGAGCAGATAGCTCCCAGTCAACTGAGCCCTTAGGAATGATCCAACGCTTACTGCCCCTGGCGGTGATCAGGACAACCTTACCCTTATAGACCGGAATCACCCCGGACTGTTTGAAATATTTATGCTTACTGAGTTTAGATGCCATATTGACCTAATTCAATTTTTCAGAGGGGATTACTGTTGTAGTTCTACAACTCTTTTTACCAGACTTCCATCCTCCAGATATTGATATAGATCTTTTCCAGGACAGAGTGTTTCGGTATAGTCTTTATGCGCTTTAATCAGTTCAGGAGCCACATTATACTTATCTGCCAAGAGAGCTATCAGGCCGGCTAATTGTTCGAATTGAGTTTCACTTAGAATCTGATTTTCATAATTACCCATGACACATATCAGAGCGTGTCCCCGAACATCATAGTCTGTGTTAGTATCCCCTGGATATTTGATAGGCCGGGCTTCATAGATATTTCCCTTAAGATCAATCATGTAGTGATAGGGGTTATCAATCCAGTTTTTATCCGATTGACTCCAGGACTGCAATCCTTTTAAGTATTTAATTACATCTTTATCTGCCGCAAAATCTTCTCCACCATGGTGAATGGTAATGTACTTAATTTCATGGGTGGGGATGCTATCTGTGAGTGGTACCCAGCCCCACTCTGTTCGAGTAACTATTTCCAGTGTTTGCTTCTGGATTGGCATAATCGGTTCTGGTGTACCTGGCGCCTGGGGCGTACAGGAAAACAAGACTACAATTGCTAGGATACTTAGGGAGATTTGTCGAATCATTTCATTTTCCTTTGTTTTAATCACAAACTATTTAGTTGCTCAATGGGTACAAGCTTCAGTATAAAAATATTGCGATACATTTGCCAGTTCGATATGTGTTTATTCCAGAATAATAAGTCTGATGACACCAAAGAATTAAAAGATTCCCGTCTTTCTCAATTCCGAGTACTTTCATAGCTGAAAAGGAGCCATACATGCGAATTATTTCATGGAATGTTAACGGTATTCGTGCCGTTGTTAAAAAAGGGTACTGGGACTGGTTCAATCTGGTAACACCCGATATTATGTGTATGCAAGAAACCAAAGCTCAACCAGATCAACTGGATGAGTCTCTCATAAAACCACTCGGGTATAAAGCCTACTATCATTCAGCTGAGAAGAAAGGGTATAGTGGTGTCACGACCTGGTGCAAAACTGAACCCCTCTCCGTTGAAACAGCCATACTAGATGAAACTTTTAATCGAGAAGGTCGAATCGTATTAACTGAACATCCAAAATTCTTTCTCTATAATGTATATTTTCCCAATGGTCAAAAGGATGATGTTCGCCTTGACTACAAATTGCGTTTTTATGCCGCCTTGATTGAGCATATGCGAGAGAAGGACAAAGTAAAACCCGTGATTGTAACCGGTGATTTCAATACTGCCCACACGGAAATCGATCTAGCTCGACCGAAACCCAATTCAAAGACTTCTGGATTTTTACCTGAAGAACGGGTCTGGGTTGACCGCTATCTGGATACGGGCTTTGTTGATACCTTTCGGATTGAGCATCCCGACGCTAAGGGCTATTATTCCTGGTGGAGCTATCGTGCGAATGCCCGGGTTAACAATGTGGGCTGGAGAATTGATTACTTCCTGGTAAGTGAAAAAATCGCTGACCAAGTAGAAGCTTCACGGATCCACCCGAATGTTATGGGATCAGATCATTGTCCTATTTCAATTGTGTTAAAGTAATCTAGTATTACAAACCAAGCGACGATTCGAATCGTCGCCTTGACGAACCAATAAAAATGGAAAAAGTGATCAATGCCTGAACTCCCTGAAGTCGAAACCGTGGTGCGTGGCCTGCAAGCCACTATCATTGGTGAAACCATTGTTGACATTGAAGCCCCCTGGGGTAAAGCCCTCGAGCCAGATGAGGCTTATGATTCACTGATCGGAAAAACAATTAGCTCTGTTTCCCGGCGGGCGAAATATATCGTTATCCAATTCAGTTCTGGTGCTTTGCTTGTGCACTTACGCATGACCGGAAAACTAACACCAGTTTTTCCCGAAAAGTATATTACGGTGATCTTACATTTCGAATCGGGGAATGCCCTTTACTTTCAGGATATGCGCAAATTTGGACGGATGGTTTACACAGATAATCCAAGTGAAATGCTGGCACATCTAGGGCCTGAACCTTTAAGTGATATCTTTACACCTAAGCTTTTTTATAAGATGCTCAGATTAAAACAACGCACGATCAAACCACTGCTATTAGATCAAAGTTTTTTAGCCGGTCTGGGGAATATCTATGTTGATGAAGCCCTCT
>JAUVDF010000103.1 GCA_030595455.1 Fidelibacterota bacterium
CCTAAACCAGATGACTGCAGGACTCTAACACCGTCTCCATTTTTATACAGACTCAGGTGAGTCATGCCTGTTGCCAGGTTTGCATGCAGACTGCCCCTGCGCCCATAACGATAGACCAAACGATGATCCAGATAGAACTCCTTGATCAAGGCATTCATGGAAAAATCATAAAGCTGCTGTTTGCTTAATTCAAAGGAAGCGGGATAGGCCGCAGGTAAACTAAATGAGCCAAGCTGGTTAAATATGGAATAGCCTATGCTGGAATAGGCATCAAATTTTGAATCTGTTAAAAAGTGATCTAACCAACGGTAGCGCAATAATTCAATATCAAAAGAAGCAGCAACACCACCCATGGTGTCGCTAATTGTCCAACCGCTGGGACTTGAGCTCAGTTGTAAGTTCTGGCTTGGGATTAATGAAAAATAAGAAATTCCGCCCCCCACAGCGGGTAGGGGTATAAGATGTGGTTCATCGATGGGAATTTCTTGAGCAAAACCAGCAACTGCCAATAGCAGCCCCAAGTATTTAACCCCTTTAGACAATTGAATAAACATATCTCAGAAATTAGTGTAAATCTTGGGATCTAAAAAGGTCAAATTCAAATCGAATACGGATTGTTCCAGATCCAGTGGTACGTGCCACATCAGCTTATGATGTGCTTACTTAGGTGTGGGCTTGACCTCCATCGAGCGGGTATAGATATAGTCACCGGTCTTTTTAGAATTTCCATTCCCGGCATTAAAGGCAAAGTAAAACGAGGAAGAGGCCAGGGCTGTATCAGGAGCTTGCCATTGAAATTTCCAGGTGGGAGATTGCCCCTTCTTAGAACCACTGATGCCTTTAACCGTATGGGTGAGGTATTGACGACTGGTTCTCGACTTGTAGCGAGCATTATCTAGAAGTTGGGTTTTTTGACCCTTGACCGACATGAGCGTCCCCAGAGCATCACCGTTTTCATCAGCGACAGTTACCTGAAACCCCCACTTTTTGGCTTTTACCTGCTCAAAGTGAATTGCTATTTCGTAGATCTCATTTGGGGTATATACCTCAGGCAGGCCTTCAATATAGATTGTGGCTTTATCTGAGTTGAGCTCATTACCCGCATGACATTTCTTGTTTGAACAAGTCCGGTCTCCAGGAGCACCGGCTGCCATCGGGGGGGCGCCCTTCTTTTTGGCAAAAAGGCTCAAGGCTAAAACTAGAATGAGGATTGAAATCTTGGTTACGCGCATCACATTTCCTTTCAAATAAATGACTGTATCTGTCACAAAATAAATAAAGGATGCTGGGATAAAACAAAAAACCCCACAAAAATGTGGGGTTTTAAGCAATCAATTGGAAAAGGTCCTATTTAAGACTTTTTTCCTTGGCATCCATTTCTTTGAATTTCTTGGATTTGGTACCATAGTTATGGTAGTAAGCCATTTTTAGTTCATGAACAACGTCCAAACTCTCAGGGGTTAGCTCATAGGCTTTCTCGAGATATTTTTCAGCGTCTTCAAATTTTTTCATACGACCATAAGCTAGACCTGCATTGAATAAGCCATCAACTTCTTCAGGAGCAAGTTCTGATACTTTAATAAACTCGACAACAGCCTCTTCCCATTCCTGCTGTTGGAAATAAAGTACGCCTAGATTGTAATGTAGGTCAGTGTTTTCAGGATCTACTTCAATGGCACCTAAATAGGCTTTAGCGGCCATATCTTTTTCACCCTTAGCATCATATACAAAAGCGATCTGCTTAATAGCGTTCAGGTTTTGAGGGTCAACTTCAATGGCCTTTTTCAATGAAACCAGGGCTTCATCATACTCTTTATCCATGAAATAAACATTTCCCAGGTTTACCAGAGAGGTAATATCATTTGGGTTTTTCTCAACAGCGAGAATCATGTATTCTTTACCTTTAGCCATATCTCCTTTAAAAAGATAGACTTGAGCTAAGGTACCATATGTTTCAGGTTTGTCTGGATTGATTAAAATACAACTCTCAAAAGACTTGACAGTTTTGGCGAATAGCTCTTCATTAAGATTCTCGGAGCCTTCTTTAATCAAGGCGTTATAACCATTAGCTCCCAGGTTGAAGTTATCTACCCAGTATTTTTCGCGAGCTAGTTTTGTTTTCTCGGCGAAGGTTGGGCTGATCTCGTCAGCTTTGTTTAAGTACATTGCTACCTTGTCCCAGGTTTTGCTACGAGAATAAATTTCAGCGGCTAGCAAATAGGCTGGTTCGGGATTAGTAGGTTCTTTTTCTAAAGCTGCTAGAAGCATTTCTTCAGCTTTTTCATAGTTTTTCTGCTGTAGATAAACTTTTGCTGAAGTCATGTCTGTGGAATCACATCCCAGAACGGTGAGCAACAATAGTCCCACTACCCAGAACAACAGGTTTCTTGACTGTTTCATTGAATCTCCTCTTATCAATTTATACATATTTTCTAATGCCCCATTCATGCAGGCGCAAATATATCCGACCAGCCCATGCAAGGCAACCTTTTCACAAGCCATAATTTATTGATTATGATATATGTCCTATGCTCATTTAAAATCATTTGATATTTTGGCTGGAAATGAGATATTCACACCTCTGAAGGATGAACGAAACGATTATTATAATTATGACAATTTCCAAATCAAAGGCGTAGCCCATGTCTGACACTGGTGTACAAGCAGTTACATTCGCAATCCTGACGGATATCCATGGAAATATATTTGCATTGGAGAAGGCACTTGAGATCATCAATGCTCGCGATGACATTGACCGTATCATTTGCCTGGGAGATAATTTTTCACTGGGCTCTTCTCCAAAGGAAGTCCTGACAAAGCTAAAAGCACTAGACAATATTGTCTTCCTGCGCGGTAACCATGATCGTTATTTGGTTGAGCAAATTTGGGAATATGAGCGTCCAACTATCGAAGGCATGGATCCAGATGACCCGGTTTGTGTCGATATTGTAGCGAATGAGAAATGGACAGCAGAACAAATTGGTGATGAAGGCAAAGATTTTATCAAAAACATGCGGATGTGTCACTTCGAAATTATTCAAGACACTTATGTTGAATTTACCCACGCCTGGTTTGGACGGGATGATGCGCCCCCTACCCTTGATGAAGTGAAAAAGTGGCGAGATCACGCCCAACGAAAACATACCCAGACAAAACGATTTGTTTTTGTCCATGGCCATACTCATGTACCGCGCAATGAAGAGTTTGGGAGTTTAAGAGTCTTATGCCCGGGCTCTACCGGTTTACCATTTGATGAGGATCAAAGGGGTGTTGTGGCATTTCTCCAGATTAATGAAGATGCTATCAAATGGGAGGTTAATCGATTTGAATATGATAATCAAGCAGCCTTGGAACACATGCAGGATGCCCAACCACCATTTTATAAGAATCTATATTCTACCCTGAAATTTGCTAGTATCCGCAACGATCTGGTAGAGTAACACCCCACTACTAAACTTTAAGCAAATTCAGAACTTAATAGTTGCTGGTGCTGCTTACGTTTTTCAAGATACTCTTTTGAAAGTTCAGGTTTACCACGCTTGCTGGCGCCATCTGCCACAATACCACACTTAAAAACCAGTTCCTCTAATAATGCCTTCCGCCAGGGGGCTTTCAAATCGCATTCAACCTGTTTTTCCATGGCGGTGATCCGAAATCGATCCATGCCCCAGTATTTTTGGCTTAGTTGGTCGGCATGACCACCATAGCGGGTCATCAACTTTTCAGCTAGATAGCCGATCTCATAATGGGGGGCAATTCTGAGCCACAGATCGTAATCCTCACAGGCCGGAAGTTGGGGGTCAAAGCGGCCAATTCTGGCAAATACATCTTTATGGATAATAACAGCACTGGGGCTGACAATACAGCGTGGAATACAAGCCTCGAAAATCCACCCGCCTTGTTTCGCATGTTTAGCCATGGGGTTAACTCGGACTCCATTGCGAATCCAGATCTCATCACATTGGCTGATAGATAGATCAGGATTAATTTCGTGGAAGTGTTTTTGTGCCTCCAGTTTATGCTTATCCCAGGTATCATCCGAATCAAGGAAGGCAATCCAGTCAGCTCCGGCTGCCTCAATCCCCTTATTCCTGGAGTAAGAAACTCCCTGATTAGTCTTATTTGTTACAATCGTAATTTTGGGTTTATATTTTTCTAAAACAGCTGCTGTGTTGTCATTAGAACAGTCATCAACAACAATGATTTCTGAGGCTGGGTGAGTTTGCTGAAGGACTGAGTCGATAGCCGCTTCAATGGAGCCGGCTCTGTTAAAAACTGGAATTACGACAGCAATTTCCATGATTCAAACTGCCTTAGGTTTCAGGATGTGATCCAGTAGAATATTCTGTAGCTGCTTTGAGGCCACTTTAAAATGTTGCCGGAATTGTTCAGGAGTTGATTCGCCAGCTCGATCTGAGATGATGCGCAGCGCTAGGAATGGTAGCTTATGTGCCTGACAGAACTGAGCGACCGCGTAGGATTCCATATCCACAGCTTGAGCATCATGGGCAATTGCCACTGCTCTGGAAGCCTCATCAATCACGACCTCCAGACTACTGTAAAAGTTAACTGTTTTAAAAACAGGCAGAGTCAAATGATTAACTCGCTCTAATTTGATCGTTGGATGATCCAAAGCAGAGAATTGATTGGCCTTAATCAGAGATCGAACCGGTAGCTCATCGGTCAGGGATCCGCTCACGCCAAATTGAATTGCCCGGCCATAATAGCCTGAATCTGAAATGTGTTCCAGGGCAGCTTCTGTCCGTCTAAGACCAATTCCAGTCCGCAAAATATCAAAGCGGCTATTCAACTCTAATAGCTCCATTCCTGGCTCAGAGATTTTCTTAAAGGCCTTGGGGAAATGCTGTTTGACAAGTCCGGCTTCAGGATTAAGGGCATGGATTAGCAAAGTTTTCATATTGCTGAATCTATCATGGACAGACAAAAATACATGTAGAATCTATATCAATTCAGCTCTTTCTAAATGAATGAATAAGCCAAACTCTACAGGTTT
>JAUVDF010000137.1 GCA_030595455.1 Fidelibacterota bacterium
TGGCAGCAGCCACCAAGCCGTAAGCCACAGCGACATTACCAGTTATATTGCGATATTTTCCCTTGGGTAGCTCAGCTTTATCAACCGCATAGGATGTGGTAAATATTTCTGTAGTTTCGCCGTAGTTAAAGCCGGTTTTCATCGCTGTTATGTTGGCCTCGGCTATGGAAGGTATCTTTGCAAATTTCTTTCTAAGCCAGGCTTCGGTCGGTTCAACTGGGCGGTTGTACATCCAGAACAGAACACCAAGCGCAAACATGTTTTTGGTACGAGCAATTTCTTTGCTGGTTAAGTCTGATTTTTCAAGTGCCGCTCCAACGAGCTTGGACATTTCCATACTGTAGACTGTATAGTCTTCCAGTGAATCGTCATCCAGAGGATTACCTTCAAATCCAGCCATCTTCAAATTTCTATCAGTAAAGGCATTGGCGTTCGCCAGAATAGTGCCGCCCTTTTTTAAATCCTTGAGGTGAACCTTTAAAGCAGCTGGATTCATTGCTACCAGGGTATCGGGTAGATCCCCCGGAGTAAATACACGCTGTGATCCAAACATTAGCTGAAAAGCACTCACACCGGCAAGGGTACCAAGCGGTGCGCGAATTTCAGAAGGATAATTTGGGATGGTCTTAAGATCATTACCGACAATGGCAGTTGCTTCTGTGAAGCGCGTACCTGTCAACTGCATACCATCGCCGGAATCTCCTGCGAAACGAATGGTAGCCTCATTAATACGTATTATTTTTTTCGTCATTTATACTAACTCCTGATAAACGAAACTATGCTTTTGCTATTATAATTTGCTGGATTATGGGTGACATTCAGTACTTGATTGAAGCAGCTAACAGTTTGATTTATACGCGGTTTGATGCTCACTTTGTGATGCTGATCAACCCCTGAATACTGCGACTCATTCATGATTAAAAATTAACGCACGTTTCAAGCTAAAACAATGCGGAATGCTATATGACACCATTTATTTTTCACAAGTATTTGACAAAGCAACTATTGAGCCGTATTAGCTATTTTTTCATATTTATCGTTTTGGTTGCGTGATGTTTTGCCCCTTTAAAAAATATTTCTTTAACTTGCTCTGCGCTGCTCCAAAAACGGTCCTGGCTGGATAATTACCATGCTTATTCTGGGCACCTGCTTTAGTGCCTGTCAGAATTTCTATCCCCTCCGTTATGTTGCTTACTGACCAGATATGGAAGTTGCCAGCATCAACTGCTCTTCGAATTTCCACTGCTACCATTAAATGGCTCACGTTTGCTTCAGGAATAATCACACCCTGTTCACCAGTTAAACCACGTAATTCGCATAAATGGAAAAAACCCTCAATCTTTTCATTCACACCACCGATGGCCTGAATCTCACCCCATTGATTGACCGAACCCGTAACTGCAACCCCCTGCTTAATCGGATAACCAGACAAAGCCGAAAGAATTGCATATATTTCGGTTGAGCTAGCACTATCGCCATCAATACCGCCGTAGGACTGTTCAAAAGTCAGCGTGATTGCTACAGAAAGTGGGAAATTTTGGGCGAAAGTCTGTCCGAGAAATCCATTAACGATCAAACTACCCTTATCATAAGTTTTTCCAGAAAGCTTGGCTTCACGCTCTACAGCTACTATACCAGGTTTGCCCATATAAGCTGTGGCAGTTATCCGAGAGGGCTTCCCAAAAGAATTATCACCCATGGAGTAAACTGCCAAACCGTTGATCTGACCAACATGCTCTCCACTGACATCAATCATTAATGTTTCAGTCTCGATATTTTCCCAGACTTTCTCTTCATACAGGCTCCCCCTGAACCGTTTTTCCGAAATTGCCTGACGTACGTCATCTTCCTGCACTTGTCTATGTTTTTGGCGCTTTGCCCAATAAACTGATTCGTTAATAAGCCCTACCAGGGTCCCAAATTGCAGGGATAATTTGTCCTGGTCCCCGGCTAGCCTTGAGCTGTACACAATGACTTGAGTTGCAGCTTGCGGGGTAAAATGCGGTAGTTTGCCTTCACGACAAACCCTGGCGATAAACTGGCATAACAAATGTTCATTTTTGGTATTTCGCGAGACCTCATAGTCAAAATCTGCTCTGACCTTAAACGTCTTGTTAAAAGCTTCATCCACCTCTTGTAAGTAATGAAAATGATCTGAGCGCCCCAGCAGGATTACATTAAGATCGAGTGGAATCGGTTCCGGTTTGAGAGAAGTTGAAGAAAACCCAAACTGTTCATTGACATCTTCAATCTGAAGGGATTTGTTTTTTAAGGTCCGTTTCAAAGATTCCCAGACACTGGGGTTTTGCAGCACGCTCTGAATATCCAGGATCAGGAAACCACCATTTGCTCGTAATAAAGCCCCTGCGGTAATCATGGTGAAATCTGTATACAAGGCTCCCATAACAGCCTTTTTCTCGATCCGACCGAAAAGATTATAATATGAAGGGTTATTGTCAATGACCAGTGGTGCTGTCTTTTGGCGACAGTTATCTACCAACAAATTCACCGTATAACGCTGGACCAAGGCTTGCTGGATTTGCTGCGGGCTAACTTCTACCCCTTCTTCCTGCGGAGCTTGCATTCCAATAAACTCCTGAACATGCTCAGCAATATCATCTCGAACATTTGTTAAATATTCAATAATACCGGGGTGATCAGCATAATTCTCAAATAGCCTGCCAATGCGATGCTCAACTGAGTCCAGGGCGATCTTTTCTTGTAGTGTTTCCACCACATCCTGTCGTTCTTCCTCAAGTTCAGCCAGGTCTCGTATAGCATCCCTGAGGTGATCCTGAATCATATTTATGCGTTCATTCAGGGCGGTTTGTTCCTGCTCAGGGAGGGCTGTAAATTCTTCCTCACTCATAGGATTACCGTCTTTCAATGGAACCGTCTGAAAACCGGCTTGACCCAAAGATAGCTGAATTCCCTTTTCCGCAGCTTCTGCATTTACGGTTGCCATAATCTCTTCACGACCGGTATCAAATTCAGCGGTGATTTCCTTTTTCCGCTTATCATACAGTTCGCCCCTGAAAACTTTAGGCAAATCCGTACTCAGGCTACTAATGAGCCGCTTCATTTGTTTCGTGAATTTTAGACCTTCACCTGGAGGTAGGCTAAAAACGTTAGGGCGATACTCGTCCTGGAAGTTGAAAACGACAATCCAGTCTGGTGGGGCTGGTTTTGTAGCAGCAAATTCCTGGACAAGATTTTTTACAATTGTACTCTTGCCGGTGCCGGTTAGGCCCCCAACAAAGACATTGTAACCAGGTGAAAGCATTTCCAGCCCAAACTTAAGGGCCCGTACAGCCCGTTCCTGGCCGATAACCTGTTTCAGGCTTGGCAGCTCAGCTGTTGATTTAAATTTAAGAGCATCCCCGTTAGTCGTTTTGCATAATTCTTTAGTCTTTAGTTCTCTCATGTCAGCATCCCGGATTTATTGAATCATCGTTTCATACGGTTCAGTTTACTTATTCAGGCAAAAAATGTTCAGCAATTAAGATAAGCTGATTATCAAAATAGTTCTACTAATCAAACTTGCCAAGAATACATTTTCTGTTCAAACGAGAGGATGTCTATGGGGACACAAATACAGACCGAAGCCTTTAATCCTGCCACAGGTAAATCACTGGGGAATATTCCCCAGCATACTAAAAAAGATATCAAAGATGCAGTCAAAAGAATTCGTATTGCTCAGGTAAGCTGGGCTCATTTATCGTTTACTGAACGCGGTAAACACCTTAGAAAAATGCAACGACACCTGGCAGAGCATGGTGAGGAGTACGCCAGGCTCATTTCTCAAGATAATGGGAAGACGATTGCAGATGCATATATGACTGATATTTCTTCAGCGATCATCGCCTTTGACTATTATATAAAGCATACCACCCGCGTTTTACGGCCACGACGGGTCAAAGGATCACATATTTTCAGCCTCTTCACCACGAACAAGCTGCAATATGTTCCCAGGGGGGTCGTTGGAATTATTTCCCCCTGGAATTATCCCATGGCTATCCCAATGCATGAAATACTGATGGGACTCATGGCTGGGAATGGCTTACTCTACAAAGCCGCCTCTGAAACCCAGATGGTGGGTCAAATAATTCAGAAAGTGATTGATGCCGGTGAATTGCC
>JAUVDF010000145.1 GCA_030595455.1 Fidelibacterota bacterium
AAATGATGCTGGTGAATTAAGCTATCAGCTAGATTTAAAATCTCAGGGTCTATACATCTTTGGAAGGAGTGCTCTAGCCTGGATCGATTGGTTGGGTCTTCTATTAGTTCTTGGAACCATGATGGGAATAGTGGTACATGCAAGTTATCGTGTCATCGCTACCCGGCAGCTCGGTCAAAGAGAGCACCGAACCAAACGGATCTACATGTATCGTTTTTATGAGCGATTGTGGCATTGGGTGCAGGTAATGGCCATTTTTATACTCCTAATCACCGGATTTATCATTCACAAACCTGAAATGTTAGGGGTAATGTCATTCCCTTACATTGTTCAGGTACACAATGCCATCGGGTTTATTTTATTTGCAAATGCTTTTCTGGCCGTGTTTTATCACCTCGTGAGTGGGGAAATAAAACAATATATCCCTCAGCCCAGGGGCTTCTTTAATCAAGCTATGGCTCAAGCTAATTATTATTTAAAAGGTATCTTTAGAGGTGAGGAGCATCCCTTTGAGAAATCTCGTGAAAAGAAATTAAATCCACTTCAACAAGTGACCTATTTTGGTTTACTCAACTTACTATTACCCGTACAGATTATAACAGGCCTATTGATATGGAGTGTTCAGACTTGGCCTATTATTTCAACGGCGCTGGGAGGTCTCATTGTTTTAGGGCCTATACATACGCTATTAGCCTGGTTGTTTACCGCTTTCATTCTCCTGCATGTGTATTTGACAACCACAGGACACAGACCTCTGGATGGAATCAGAGCCATGATCAGTGGTTGGGATGATGTAGATGACCACTCTGGAAAAAAATCGACAGGAATTGGTACAGAATTAAAGGATAAAGCATAATGAGTGAAACCGCATTAAAAACAGCTAAACCTTATGCCAACCCTTATGTGGCAGGCACACTTCTCGGCATTGTTCTCTTTTTGGCTTTTCTACTTACGGGAAGTGGTTTGGGTGCATCTGGACCTATCAATAGATTTCTAGTCTATATCGAAGATATTATTGCTCCACAGCATGTGAATATGACTCCATACCTGATTCCTATGGCTGGAGGTGAAACAAATCCTCTGGACAATGCATTTGTCTTCTTGACCATTGGTATTCTCATCGGTGGGTTTACCTCAGGGTATTTCAATCACCGCTTAAGCTTTACAACAGGAAAGGGACCCCGGATAACAGAAAGAACACGCTGGGGCATGGCTTTCCTGGGAGGTATCCTCATGGGCTATGGAGCTCGTTTCGCCCGTGGTTGTACATCTGGGCAAGGCTTGTCAGGAGGTGCTGTCCTCTCTGTCGGTAGTTGGGTGTTTCTGTTGGCCGTTTTTGCAGGAGCCTACAGTGTTGCTTATTTACTTAGAAAATTGTGGACTTAGGAGCTTATGATGGAACAATTACTCCAAGCTTTCCCCGGTCCTTTACCTCTTGAAGCCATGTATGGCAAATATGTCTTTTACCTGATTGCCATGGTGATAGGTATTGCCTTTGGATATACACTGGAAATTGGTGGTTTTGGAAAATCTACTAAACTGGCTGCTCAATTCTATCTCACCGACATGACGGTTTTTAAGGTCATGTTTATGGGCATTATCGTAGCCATGGTGCTTGTTTTTGGTGCAAGTGCAATGGGCTGGCTGGACTACAGTCGGGTCTTTGTGAATCCCACCTATCTCTGGCCAGGGCTCGTTGGTGGATTGATCATGGGTGTGGGATTTGTGGTTGGTGGTTTCTGCCCTGGAACATCTTTAGTTGCCCTGGCAACATTTAAAAAGGATGGCATTGCCTTCGTTGCTGGACTGACTGTGGGCATCTTCACCTTTGGTGAAAATATTGACGCTTTATTCAGCGATTTTTGGAATTCCTCTAACTTGGGACGCTTTACTTTAGCTGAACTTTTCGATGTGTCTGAAGGGATCATTGTTTTTGTTATTGTGGTTGTGGCGATCTTGCTATTTGGCTTGGTCGAATTTGTAGAAGATCAGGTTAATCAAACCAAAAGACATCGCTTCTTGCATCGTAAACAAAATCTTATTGGTGCAGCGGTTTTGGTTTTCCTGGCCCTGTTGGTCATGCTCAAAGGTCAACCGTCTGTAGAGCAGAAATGGGAATGGATGGCTGAGGTTGAGCAGACTAGGATCGATCAGCGAGAGATTCAAATAGCCCCCGCTGAAATGTTAGAGTTTATCGAAAATGATTTGGTTCGAACTGTCCTGATAGATGTGAGAGATGAAAGTGATTTTAATCTATTCCATCTCATTGATGCCCAGCATGTTGCCCCAACTGACATTGCCGAAAAGGCCAAAAATAAATATCTAAACATGCCTGCAAACACCCTATTTGTGGTGATGAGTAATGGTGAACAAGACGCTACACAAGCTTGGAAGCTGATGCGGGCTCAAAGTATTGAAAATGTCTACATACTGGAAAATGGTATTAATGGCTGGCTGGATACTTTCAACGATTTGGTGCTGGAATCAGAGCCCCTGACTGGGAATATGCCTGTTCCAATGAAAAACAGTTTGGCCGCAGGTGATGAAGTATTGCATTACACCTTTTCAGCAGCTTTAGGAAGCAACTATAGTGTTGCTGACCCAGTGATTCATGATCATGAGTTTGTATTTACTCCTAAGGTGAAAATGAAGGTGAAAAAAGCCACAGGCGGTGGCTGAGGCTAGTAGTGCACCGCCGTTGGCGGTCATGAAATTAAAAACTCCCGCTTAGTCGGGAGTTTTTTTATACTTGGACTAACCGGAGACGAGTTCTTCTAAAAAATCGAATTGTTTGGGACAGTACTTTGCCCAAAAAACCCAATCATGTTCTCCAGGATGTTCATAATATTCATGTTCAACTTTGTTTTCAGTAAGCCTGTTATGTAGCCACCGTAATTGAGATAACACGGTATCATCTCCGGTCCCCACATCAATTCGAATACCTCGATCAGTAAAATTACTAAAGTTAGAAATGTTAGAATAAGAGGTCCCACTAAGTGAGCCACAGGCTATAAAAGAATCAGGGTGTTCACTAAGCAGGTAGAGTGCTCCACCACCACCATTAGATATGCCACACAGAGCTCGTTGCTTATAATCTATTTCGATTTCATATTTCTGTTCCGTTTTAGCGACAACTTCCAGGACATAATCCTCGTAATTTTCATTCGTCTTAGGGTCATTCACATAATGGTTTGAACCAGCGCTTAAAGAGACAAACATGATATTTCTCTGATGAGCCTCATTTGCTAAATCGATACCGGAGCCCCAGGCGTAGGCATCAGCACCCCAGCCATTTAGCAGATAAATAACAGGTGTCGTTGTGGTATAAGATTCAGGATAGTAAACCACAACTTTGGATATTTCTGTAAGTGAGGAGCTGATAAAGGTAAATGTTTCAGAAATACCGGTATCTGGTTCGAATAAACTGCAAGCGGTAAAAGAAAGCAGGAGTAATACGGGTGATTTTTTAATGAGCTGCAATTTCATGCAATAAATTACATCAGAAAACTTCAGGAACGCATCAAAATAGACCAAATACCCCGTAGCTCTTATGAGCGGTCATAGGCTGCCGCTAGCGGCAACCGTTTAATCTACTACCTGAACACCCTTCCAGAAGGCAATATGATCTTTGATGGGTTGAGCAGCATCAGAAGGCGTTGGGTAATACCAGGCAGCATCAGCATTTTGGACGCCATCAACCTCAATCGTATAATAACTGGCAGTCCCTTTCCAGGGGCAAACCGTATGTGTCGTACTATCATTTAGCAGCTCAAGCTTTACTGAGGATACAGGAAAGTAGTGATTCCCTTCAATAAACACGGTCTCATTGCTTTCTGCGATAACTTGATTATTCCAAATGGCTTTCATGGGAATTCCTTAT
>JAUVDF010000143.1 GCA_030595455.1 Fidelibacterota bacterium
ACGTCAACAATAGTACCACGTCTTAAACCAGTAGAAGGGGAACTGCTAATGCCCACGACTTTCAAGACATCATCATGATCCGGTTCGGCGGCTATGGCACATACTTTTGACGTTCCGATATCTAAACCAATGTAAATTCCACGACTATTCATCGCTATTTTCGCTCCTTTACAATGACCTGACGATCGTATCGCAGATCGATATACTGATAGGGACTGATAATCCCTGAATCTGAATCATTAGAAATAAACTCTGCCAGGATGATACTGTTTATGGGGGCATCATCTTCGTTCCCCAGAAACACAGTTGTTCCATGTGTAGCTGAAATCAGCTTAATCCCACGGCGGTCGTAGGAGATTTCTGATATATCGAGATAGATATTGTGATACTTGTTGCGAATTACTTTGAGAAAATCGACTAACATCTGCACCGTTTCATCTGTTACCGCTTCTCCGATTTTTGCAGTTTGGAGATTAGAACTCATACTGGTAATAATGGGTAGGTTGTAGAGCATCCCCTTATCAGGCAGTGGCAGAAGGGTTGCTTTTTCATCCAGGGTCATGATGGTCTGGACCGCTATATAGGCTACTGGTAAGATATCGTATAGATAGATATCCAGGGTGTTTGGATAACGCCTGCTTACTTTGGCGCTTCTGATTAATGGATACTCCAGGAAGCTGTTCTGGATGCGCATCAAATTCAGGCTGTGCAGGGGCTTACCCAGATATAATTCAGTAAGGGTCTTGACCCGCTCAGGACTCATGGTCCGTTGGCCATAAAGATTGATGGACTCTACAGCATCACGCTTCAGTATATCAGCATAACTGAGACTCAGGCTACCGATCAAGCCTACTATGACCAGAATGCCAGCTGAGAAAGCCCAACTCAGTACAGGAATACTATATGTGGTCGGTTTGGTCATTTAGCTCAAACCCTCGAGAAATAGATTGTGTAATTTCCAAATGTCACCGGCACCCATGGTGATGAGTAAATCCCCATCCTGTAACTGTACTTGTAAATATTTATGGACATCGGCAATTGTGCTTAGGTGCTCGATGTTCTCAGCAGACTCCAGGATCAACTCTGAACTCACTCCAGGGATGGGAGTTTCGCGAGCTGGGTAGATGTCCGTGATAATTGCCATATCAGCCAGTTGTAAAGCCTGGGCAAATTCTTTGGCAAAGTCTCTGGTCCGGGAATAGAGGTGGGGTTGGAAAACGGCAATAATCCGGGACTTTGGCCAGCCACTGCGGGCGGCATCCAGAGTTGCCTCCAATTCAGAGGGGTGGTGCGCATAATCATCGATAAACTGAACCCCGGCCTTGATACCTTTATGCTCAAATCTTCTTTCAACACCGCGGAAGGACTCTAAGCCTGATTTAATAAGGCTAAATTCAATACCCATTTCGTGGGTCATGGCGCAGGCACCCAGGGCATTCATTACATTATGCTTACCGGGCATATTTAAAGTGATCTCGCCCAGCATTTCACCCCGCCTAGTGATTTTGAAATGGCTATTGAAAGCATTGATTTCTATATCGATTGCGCGATAGTCAGGTGTTTCAGTCAAACCGTAAGTAATGACCGGCTGCTTACTGCGACCAGCCAACTGAATAAGCTCATCGTCATCACCCTGAAGGACCAGAATTCCATTGGCTTCCAATTTTGAAATGAATTCCAGGAAGGTATCGCGGACATCCTGTAAATCGCGGTAGATATCCAGATGGTCAGCTTCCAGAGTAGTAACAATGATCCGGTCAGGAGAAAGCGCCAGGAATGAGCGATCATATTCATCGGCTTCCACCACAATGTGTTCTTTTGCACCCAGTCTGAGATTTGAATTCAGATTTGGTAAAATACCACCGACTAAAATGCTTGGGTCAAGCTGAGCAGTAACTAAAATTTGTCCGCACAGGCCAGTTGTTGTCGTTTTCCCATGGGTTCCGGCAACTGCAATTGTATGATCATAGGCTAAGGCTATCTGACCGAGCAACTCAGCGCGTCGAATTTCGGGGATGCCATGAACTTCAGCATAATGACGTTCAGGATTATCTACTTTAACTGCACTGGAGTATACTACCAGATCGGCATTCTCAGCATTTTCAGCTGCGTGACCGATACAAATATTAATCCCTGATGCTCTTAAAGTGTCTAACAAGGAACTATCCTGCTGATCCGAACCGGATACAGTTTTCCCCTGCTGTTTGAGCAACAACGCCAGGGCGCTCATTCCGATACCGCCGATACCAACAAAGTGGATATGTTGAGTTGCTCTAAGCACAGGTAGAAACAATCCTCATGATAGTATCACATATTGCTTGGGTGGCCTTTGGCTTACTCAATCCGGCTGAAGCTTTAGCCATCTCTGTTAATCGGTCGCGATTTGTAAAAATATCTGTTAACAATGGTAAAAAAGCACCTTCACCAAGCTGGTCTTCCAGTACAACCCGGGCAGCACCAGCTTTTTCCTGACTACGAGCGTTGAACTCCTGGTGATTCGCAGCAGCTGATGGAAGGGGGATCAGGATGGACGGTAAACCGTAATGATTAATCTCGGTTAGCGACATGGCTCCGGCCCGACAGACCATGAGATTAGCAATGGAGTAGGCTTTGTCCATCTCTTTGATAAAGGGCATTAGCTTAATCCTGGGATTGCTGCCCACATGCTTCTGGCAGAACTCAAAATCAGCTTTGCCTGTTTGCCACAGGATCTGCATCCCTAGCTTTTCAAGATAAAGCGAAGCCTTTTTAACAAAATGGTGATTGATAGCTCTAGCTCCTTGAGAACCACCCATGATGAACATGGTGGGTACTTCAGAATTCAAGCCAAAAAATTGGGCTGCTTCATCACGACTGATACTATCAGAGAGATGACGGGTTGGATTCCCGGTTAGCATCGTTTGCGCGTGTTTGAGATGCTTATTGGCATCTTCATAGGTCAGAAATACCTGTTTTGCTTTTGCAGCAAAGAGTCGCGTAACCATACCGGGATAAGAATTTTGCTCTTGTAATACAACTGGGATATTATTGCGTAATGCCTGACGAACAGGAACTGCACTTGCGTAGCCCCCAGTACCAACCATGATATGTGGGTTAAACGCGAGCAGCGATTTGTTCGCTTTTCTGACAGAGAGCAGCATGCGGCCAGGAAGCATAAGGTTTTGTTTGAATCCGGCAAGTGACAGTGAACGAGATAAGCCGCGAATTGGTAATGTGACGAGCTTGAACCCTGCTTCAGGTATAAGTTTGTTTTCCATCCCATAGTCACTTCCGTAGAATAGGAAATCAACGCTGGAGAAGACACTCTCTTTGGCTATGTAGCGTTGTAATTCTTCGGCAATGGCCAGAGCTGGTATGATATGACCACCTGTCCCACCACCGGCAAGAGCAATTCGTAACGTGCTAGAAGTCAAGATTCAACATCCTTTCTGAGGACAGGATCTTCCCTGATTCGTTGTAGGACGAAATATTAAAGAGAATCCCCAGCATGACGGCTGTGACCAAAAGATTTGAGCCGCCATAAGAGATCAGGGGTAAGGGCAGGCCGGTAACAGGTAGAAAACCGGTTACAACGCCAATATTGACCATTGCAAAACTGAAGAGTGAAAAACTAATCCCGATGGCCAGGAGCATGCTGAAAAAATCAGTTGAATTTCTGGCGATTCTTAAGCCTCTGAGAAATAGCAGTAGAAATAGCAGTAAGAAGAAGAATGAACCGATAAAGCCAAACTCTTCGCCAAGAATACTGAAAACGAAATCAGTATGCGGTTCAGGTAAGAATAAATCTTTCACATAGCTATTCCCCAAACCGACACCGGCAATACCACCATGGGCTAGCCCCATTAATGAATGGTGGACCTGAAAACCTTCATTGGCCACATCTACATTATCACTCATAAAGGTCATAATGCGCTTCCACATGTAAGAATTATTCCAGGCATAGATCAATGCCGT
>JAUVDF010000044.1 GCA_030595455.1 Fidelibacterota bacterium
AACGAATAAAACTTGATTGAATACTATAGTGCCTGGTCTGCCCACTCTTTGGGTTTGTACTTCTTTACCAGGGCTTTGTATCTGGGATGATCCCGCAGAACATCATACCAGGGATCAAGCATGAGAAAACGGATATTCATAACCGAGGGAATCTCTAACAACTGTTCATAGATCTTGAGCGCTTCATCATAATCCCCAAGCAATACGTATATATTCGCCTGGCCCATCATTGAGCTTGTTCCGGCTAAGGCATCCTCAGACAGTGACACGGATTCTTTTGCATTAGCAATGGACTCAAGGGCAGCTTCACGATCACCTAAGGCTGCATAAGCGCCACCTAAAGCAGTATGCATCCAATAGATTGAATGACCCTCACTCAAGCGCTTTTCAGTACGCTTCCGAATGGAGTCAGCGTAAAAATGAGTTGAATCACTATTCCCCAGGAGGTGATAGTACCGAGCTCTGGTATCCATCCGATCACTGGTATCTTGATAAGTGTAGGCAATGGCTGTCTGAAAATCTCTGGTAAAGTAAGCGAAGCTTTCTCTCGCCTCCACTAAATCCTCTTCATTATGAATCAATGACAAGCGATCTAGTTCTTCCTGTGCATCCTGAATGCTGCCTCTTTTAATAGCCGCAAGCATAAGTTGAAGATTAAGTAAATCACTGTTCGATTTATCCATGAGGATTAAGCGCCCAGTATATCGCTGAACGGCATCCCATTTTCGCATCTGAAGTGAAAATTGAAGTAGATTCCCCAATTTTCCACCAGCATTAGGATCCAGTTCCACAGACTTTGTCAAAGCAGCGTATGCTTCATCCCAGTTGCCCAGGCGCCGGTTGATATAAGCGAGAGCCTCAAACAAATCACTGTTATTTGGTTGATTTTGCTGGGCGACAAGGAACTCATCTCGTGCTTTTTCGAATTCTAAAGAAGCATAGTAATGATAGTAACCCTGGGCTAGATGGGTTTCCGGGACGTTGGGATTGATAGCAAGCATTTCTTCCAGCCGCTGTTTAGCTTTGCTTAGATCATCCCCTGCTGTTTTTCGCCGGTTGAAATAGCTATTGGCATAGAAGCGGACGAGGTTGGCTCTGGGTAATAAAAATTCAAGATCCAGGTCAGCTGCCTGGTTTAATAGTTCCATAACTTCATCTCTGTCCCCAGTGGATACATCATCTCTCAGGATTATTGCCTGAACATATAAATCCCAAGCCTTTTGATTATCGGTTGGTTTTTCTTTGAGATAAGATTCCTCTGCAGGCGTCAGGGTGGCTTTCATAGCAGTCGCAATAGCCCGTGCTACATCACTTTGCAGATCAAATATGTCGGCATAATCCCTGGTATAAGTCTCTGCCCATACATGTTCATCACTATCTGCTTTGATCAGCTGACTCACAATCCTGACTTTATCACCGGCCCGCTGGACGCTGCCCTCCAGGATGTGTGCTACACCAAGTTCAGAAGCGATTTCTTTAATAGGCTTTTGGGTGCCTTTATACTGCATAATAGATGTTCTGGAGATAACTTTTAAATCTCTGATCTTAGCCAGTTGAGTGAGGATCACATCGGTTATTCCATCAGAAAAATATTCTGATTCCTTACTCTCGCTGAAGCTGGTAAAGGGGAGAACTGCTATGGATTTAGGATCTGCACTTGATTCATTTACTGAAGAATCGGAACCAGAGCTGAAAAATTGTGGATAGGCCAGTAAGCCCGCAATCACCACCAACAGGACCGTGATGATCAAATTACTGGTCATGGGTTTTTGATCCGGAGTTTGCTTGTTGTCTGTTTTTTGAGCTCGGTTCAGTCCGTCGGGGGTGACCTCAAAAGCCCAGGCCAGGATCAGGGCGACTGGGAAACCTAGCCCAAGAAGTCCCAGTACAAAACTGACCGTCCAATCCGGCAAGCCCATGCGGGGGAAGATCATTTCCGACGCTTCCAGGATAACAAAGGCCGCACCTAAATAAACAGCAGCTACCCGGAAGACGCGGCGACGTCTTAATTCCTTGATAAAGCCTTGAATACCCGACTGGGAATCACTCATCTTAATCCCCTTCGGCAATCAGCTTTTGAAATTCAGGATTGTCCCTTAATGAATCATAAATTGGATCCAGACGTAGATCCCACTCTTTTGTAAATCCGGGATTATTAATAAAGTATTTCAGCTTTTCAATGGCAGGTCCAAACATGTTGAGGACAATGTAAGCGTGGGTGAGATCCAGCTGCACTCCGAGTCCAAATCGAGATTGATCTTTTGAAAGGGGTACTAAGCTGTCTGCCCTGGTAACGAAATCAAGAGCCTTTTTATTCTTACCCAAAACTGCCATGATGAAGCCCAGTTTGCCAAGGCTAACCTGATCTGCAGGATCTTTTTTCAGGATATCCTCATAGTAGGAAGCTAAGTTGAAAAACTCTTCTTGAACCAGCTCAGTCTCATCGGCGTAGAAATAACAATAGCCCAATAAGAGCGAACCCTTGTCATGTTTCTTATGTTCTCTGGCAACCATTTTAGCAGCGCTGAAGTCTCGTTCATAAATTTCAATATGAAATTTTGGGTAAAGCAAAATCTCAGAATCAGGATTTAGGACCACAGAACCGGCTTGGTCAAGAAGTTGACGTGCTTGGGCGGTATCACCCAAACTATTGATATAACTTAGTGCAAGGAAGCAGTAAGGTGCTTCCTGTTCAGGATGATAGCTAATGGCGTGTTTTAAGTAATATTCAGATTTTTCGTTATCACCCATGAAATTGTAGAAGCGTCCCAATTTTATGGCTGGGTCGATATCCCGTGGGCTGATTTCATAGGTAAGCTTAAAATATTCTTCTGCTTTAGTCCAGTTCCCCAGTTGCTCATAGACTCCTGCGATCAGGAGGGGGGTGTCGTAATCGTTGGGCTGAATTTTAAAGGCTTTTTCATACTCCTCATGGGCGTTTTCTAATTTATTTGTTGCCTGAGCGTATAGTCCATTTGCTCGATGTGTATCCGGATGATCAGGATCCAGAGCATTGGCTTTATCCAGTGCTGTTTTTGCTCTCTCCAGACGTTCAGGCGTGTGATCCCAGGTTGGGATCACGTATAGAACGACACTTACAAATGCCGAACGAGCATAAGCGGTAGCAAAATCAGGGTCAAGCCCTGTCGCTTTATCAAACATTTCAACGGCTTGTTGATTCCCATCTTTCGTATAGGAAGTATGCCAGAGATGTATACCCTTTAAGAAATAGTCGTAAGCCTCCATGTTGGTCGTAGGCTTTTCTTCAGTAATGCGTTTTTGCTCTTCTGGCGACAGGGTGGTATGGAGGGCTGAAGCAATCTTCTGAGCCACATCGCTCTGGATTTCAAATATATCGACATAATCTTTATCGTAGGAATCAGCCCATAAGTGCTCATCACTTTCTGTAGCTATTAACTGTCCCGTAATTCTAATTCGGTCTCCAGCTCGCTGGACACTACCCTCTAAAATAGAAGCTACTTCCAGTTCGTTCCCAATCTCACGGATTGATTTCGTGGTGTTCTTGTACTGCATAACCGAGGTGCGTGAAACCACCTTCATACTGCCAATCTTGGCCAGGTGAGTCAGAATATTTTCAGTGATACCATCACAGAGCACTTCGTCATCTTTGGATTTATTAATTGAAGAGAAAGGAAGCACAGCAATTGATTTAGCATTTATTTCTGCACTGGGCGTTGCTGCTTTATGACTCTCAAGTTCATTGGATTGGTCAGCTTCTGCCGGTTTTGACAGGGTTTGTGTCTCAGTCCGCACAATGCCCGCTTCAGTTTTATCAAATATCCAGGAAAAAATAATGGCTACAGGGAACCCTATACCCAAAAGGACCATGACCAAAGTTATTGACCAATCGGGGAGTACCAGACGGGGAAAGACCATTTCGCTAGCTTCAAGAATAACAAAGGCCGAACCAAGATATACAGCCGCTACTCGAAACACCCGGCGACGTTTTAATTCCTGAAAAAATTGACTAACTCTAGATGGATTATTGCTCATTGTTTCCTAAACCAATTTATATGAATTTTTTAACTTATGTTAATGACAACTATATGTCAACAAGATTTTCAGCCTTTAAACTAAGCATAAACAGGGCTAAAACATGATAAAAACAATCATTAATAGACATTGCATCGTGCATGCCAATAACACATATTAGGCGCTGTAAAAGACACCAAAATGGGGATAATATGAGTGAGGAAAAAACCAGTTTATCAAAGTTCATAGCTGAGCTTAGAAATCGCAGAGTTTTCAGGGTGGCTGCCGTCTATCTTGGTGTTGGTTTCGCTGTGTTAGAGGCATCGGATATCATTATTCCCATGTTGGGACTCCCGGAGATTATGCCATTCGTAATTCTATGCCTGCTTATGATCGGTTTTCCCATTGCTACCACCCTATCATGGCACTTCCAGATGACTGAAGAAGGGCTCCGGCGCTCCCCGAAATCTGGCGAAAAACACACACCTGACCACAAACCATTCACCAGCAATGTCATTATCACCTCCTTGCTAATTATTATTATCGGATTGCTCGCTTACCCGCGATTTGTGGGTGAAGTAAGTCATTCAGAGACTGCTTCTGTGGAAACCTCAGTCAAAGTTGACCCCAAATCTATTGCTGTTCTTCCCTTCACTTCTTTTGCAGATGAACGCGAGGATGAGATCTTCGCTGACGGGATGCATGATGACATTCTCACCCAGCTTTCCAAGATACGTGCCCTCAAGGTCATTTCCCGCACCACCATGATGAAGTACAAGGATACCCAGAAAAGTATCAAGGAGATTGCTCAGGAGGTTGGTGTCGCCAATCTATTGGAAGGCAGTGTCCGTCGGGCTGGCGATCAGGTTCGTATCGTAGCACAGCTCATTAACGCTAAAACTGATGAGCACCTATGGGCGGAAACTTATGATCGCGCCTATGCTGATATTTTTGCCATCCAGAGTGACGTTGCTAAGAAAATTGCCGGGGCCTTAAAATCTGCCCTGAGTCCTGAAGAACAAGCAAATATCGATGCCATTCCAACAACTAATATGGCTGCCTATGATTACTTCTTGAAAGGCAATCACTTCTGGTACACCAAGACTACCAAAGAAGGTAATCTGAAGGCCGTGGCGATGTACGAGGAAGCCATCAAACTCGATTCAAACTTTGGCTTAGCTTACGCCCGTCAATCCATTGCTCATTCAGTTCTTTTTCAGTCGCAGGACTGGGATCCAACACCTGAAAGAAAAATCTTAGCAAGAAAAACGCTGGAGCAGGCTCAACGCTTAATTCCTGACCACCCTGAAGTTCATTTTGCCCAGGGTATCTTTTATCAATGGTGTCTTGATGATCCAGGATCAGCTATCCAGGAATATGAAATAGCCGCCGAGGGGCAGCCGGGAAATGGCGAGGTAGCCAACCACCTCGGGCAACTATATTTCAGGGCTGGGAATTGGACCAAAGCGGAGCAATATCTTGAGAGAGCCTATGAGCTGGAACCGGATGGGATTAGTATTGCTGGCTGGCTGGCTGGATATCATTCTCATATGGGTAATTATGAGGTAGCAGAGGAGACCTACCGTAAGGCGATCCAATCCTTCCCAGAGAACACAATCGCCTACCGGTTTTATGCTAACTTCGTTAAAGATGCTTTCGGAGATTTGAAAAGAGCACGACAAATTCTTAATGAAGGGGTACTAACTAGTGATAATCCTGAATTATTAGCTTCCAGCAGAGCTCAGTTGGAAATCGATGCCGGTAATTACGAATCTGCCTTGCAAATTATCCAAGAGGATTATAGTGGGGACTTCCCTGCTTTACATAAAAGTATAATTTACAACTTTTTAGACAATAAAAACGAGCTGTCAACTGAGCTGGAACACTCCCGAAAAAATCTTGAAAACATGCTCAGGGGTGACCAGGATCAGGCTTTCATTGTCAGTAGGTTAGGATTAATTCAGGCTATGGCTGGGGACAAAGCTGGTGCCATTGCTGCCGGGAAGCGAGCGATTGAGCTAGAACCAGTTGCTAAAGATGCCCTCAATGGTCCTGGTCATCATGTTGGGCTGGCCATAATCTATAGCCTTGTTGGTGAAATTGACTTGGCATTTGATGAACTTGAATACCTGCTATCATTTAAAACTGGTTTTACCAAATGGCAAATCATATTAAGCCCATTTTTCGATGCGCTCAGGGATCATCCCCGCTATCAGAAATTGATCATGAGCACCAGCTGATCAATTATGACTGATTCGCAGAGTAGTTTTAGCCGCCTGATCCAGGAACTCCGTAACCGGAGAGTCTTTCGTGTATCCACAGTTTATGTTGGTATCTCATTTGCGCTGATCGAGGTTTCAGATATCCTCTTTCCCATGATCAATGCCCCAGGTTGGTCACTGAAAGCTTTAGTTGTTCTGCTCCTGCTAGGGTTACCTGCCGCAGTAGCTCTGTCCTGGATGTTCCAGGTGACCCCAGACGGATTAAGGCGTTCACCAAAATCTGGAGAGAAACAAACCAAAGACCAAAAACCTTTAACCAGTAATGCCATTGTTATAGCACTATTAATAATTATTGCCGGACTATTGGCTTATCCCCGTTTTTCAAATTCAAATTCTGAAATGACTACTGCAAGTGCTGGCTTGTTATTGGACAGTAAATCCATTGCCGTCTTACCCTTCACACCCTTTACAAAAACAGCCGAGGACGAAAGTTTTGCAGACGGGGTCCATGATGATATCCTGACTCAATTGTCCAAAATTGGTGAGCTCAAAGTGATTTCCAGGACCTCGGTCATGCAGTACAAGAACACGACCAAGCCAATCCCAGAAATAGCAGCGGAACTGGGTGTAGTCAACTTGTTGGAGGGCAGCGTCCGCCGGGCCGGGGATCAAATCCGTATTGTAGCCCAGCTCATTAATGCCAAAACGGATGAACACCTCTGGGCTGAAACCTTTGACCGCAAGTATGCTGATATTTTTACCGTTCAGACAGAGGTGGCCAAAAAGATCGCTAAGGCGCTCAAAGCAAAACTGACCCCTAAAGAGCAGCAGTATATTGATACCAAGCCTACTGAGAATCAGGCAGCCTGGAATCTTTACCTCCGGGGACAGTTACTTGCCATAGCGGATGTTGTGGACAAGGATTCCGTCGCTGTATTCTTTAATCAGGCTATCGCACTTGACCCTGAATTTCTTTTACCCTACACCAAGTTGACCCGCATCCATGCCTATAAGTATTTTGACGG
>JAUVDF010000204.1 GCA_030595455.1 Fidelibacterota bacterium
ACCTAAGGGTGGTGGTGCTCCTTCAGGTGACTTAGCAAGCGCGATTGACGCAGCTTTTGGTTCTTTTGATAATTTCAAAGCAGAATTTACTAAAGCAGCCGCTACTAACTTTGGTGCTGGCTGGACCTGGCTGGTTAAAAATGCTGATGGTTCACTTGCTATTGTCTCAACCAGCAATGCTGGAACACCCATGACGAATGGACAGACTGCAGTTCTGACTGTCGATGTCTGGGAACACGCCTATTATGTGGATTACCGCAATGCCCGTCCAAAATATCTGGATGAAATCTGGAAATTGTTCAATTGGGATTTTGTTGCGGAGCAGTTTGCTAAATAACTAAAGCTGCAGAATGTGATTAAAAAAGGCGAGGATTCAAATCTTCGCCTTTTTTGTGCCAACAACTCAATCCTTGCGATGCCAGCAATCCAGCCCATATTTTCAGGTCAATAAAAACTTTAGGGGAAGCTTATGATCCACAATACCATAAAAACAATCACCTTAATCTTGCTGATTGCAGCGGGAGTGCATGCCAGGAGTGTCCACTACAAACTCTCCATGCCTGAACCTCAGACCCACCTGTATCAAGTGGAAATGCGTCTGGATGGATCAAAAGGCACAGAGATAGTTGCCATGCCGGTTTGGACCCCGGGATCATATTTGGTGAGAGAATATGCCAAAAATGTTCAGGATTTTACGGCCCAGAGTCAGGATGGGAGCGAGCTGAACGTAACTAAAATTGATAAAAACCACTGGAAGGTACGGGGCAAAGGTAGTCAGGATATTATTATCAAATATCAAGTTTATGCCTTTGAGCATACTGTTCGTACAAGCTACCTGAATTCTGATCATGGACTGGTTGTGCCGGCCAGTGTCCTCATGTACTGGGAAAAGAACCAAAAGCGGGAACACCACCTGAAGATCGATTTGCCTGAAGCCTGGTCAACCATCTCAACCTCAATGGAACCCTTTAATAAACCGGGAAATGTTGACTTTGTCGCCAGTAACTATGATGAGCTGGTAGATTCACCACTGGAGCTGGGCAATCAACATATCATTGAGTTTGAAGTTTTGGGAAAACCACACATCCTCGCTTTATATGGTGCCAGCAATTACACAGATTCTACCCTGATTGAAGATTTTACAAGAATTATTGAAGCCGAAGCCAAAGTTTATGGCGGACTGCCCTATGAACACTATACCTTCATCTTTCACCTGGAAGAGAGTTATGGTGGATTGGAGCATTCAGGATCTTCAGTGAACTTCATAAATCGCTGGTCCTTTAATAATGAAAAAAGATACAAAAGGTTTCTCTCGCTGGTGGCCCATGAATTTTTTCATCTGTGGAATGTGAAGCGAATATATCCGAAGGGTATTGCCAGCTTTGACTATGATCAAGAAAATTATCTGGAAGAGCTGTGGGTGGCCGAGGGTTTTACAAGCTACTACGATGAATTAATCTTACAGCGAATTGGCCTGGTTGACAAAGAGGGCTACCTGAAAGTCATAGCCAAAGAAATTAATTCGCTGGAATCGCGGCCAGGGAGATTACATCAAGCAGTTAGCGAATCCAGCTGGGATACCTGGATTAAATTCTACCGCAAGAATGAGCATTCTCGCAATTCAACCATCTCTTACTATAACAAAGGCCATTTGCTGGGACTTTTACTGGACCTGAAGCTTAATGCTGCTACCCAAGGTAAAAATGGACTTGATCAAGTAATGAAGAATCTATATCGAGATTTTGCCCTTAAAAACAAAGGTTATACCAGTAACGACGTAAAACGAGTGGCGGAAAAGATCAGTGGCTTAAACCTGAATAAGTTTTTCCGGGACTATGTATTTGGTGTTGAGCCTCTACCCTACCAGGAGGTCTTTGAACTGGCTGGAGTAGCCTTGGATTCCAGCACTGAAAAAAGTGCTTATCTGGGAGCAACGTTTAAAAACAGTAGTGGAAAAGTTGTGATTACGAATGTTGCAGAGGATTCACCAGCCTGGATAGCCGGTCTTAATGTCAAGGATGAGTTGCTCGCCATAGACGGGTTCAGGGCAAAATCGGCCACCCCTACTTATCTCGGTGAAAAAGTTCCAGGGGACCGGATCATTTGTACGGTCAGTCGCAATGGCATTCTCCGTGATATTCATTTAACGGTTGGCTACAAACCGATCCGTATTGAGTCTCTGAAACAGATTGATGAACCAATGGATAGTCAGAAGTTGGTTTTTGAAAGCTGGTTGGGTGTTCCCTGGGAAGAAGCGGAAACAGAATAGCGATTAATAGTGCAGCAGAAAAACCCACCCCTCTGTCCCCTTCCGTCTACGTTTTACTACGCCGTGACAGGCCCAGGAGGGGATTAATAGCTGCCCCTACCAATATGAACAAGCCTGAATTCGTCACCGCGAGCGGAGTCGAGGGGTACATAACAAAACCAACTAGGATAATATTTGCCGGTGTATGTTATTATGTAAAAAAGGGAATATATCCCTCGACTCCGCTCGGGATGACGGCCTCAATATCCTTACAATGAAGAATTAGACATAAAAAAACCCGAGGAGACCCCGGGTTTTAATTTCAACTTAGTGCTGTAGCTTAATAGCGGCTATTCTGTCGACTGCGTTTGGCTGCTTTAGCCCGGCGTAAACGGCGGTCTTCTGACGGTTTTAGATAGAAAGAGTTTTTCTTTACGTCTTTAAGAATGCCGGCTTTTTCATATTTCTTCTTGAAACGCCGTAAGGCTTTCTCAAATGGTTCATCACGTTTTACGGTTACCATTACTGACATAGTGCGATCTCACCTCCTTCTAAATTAACCTAAATAGGTCTGCAGTTTACGACTACGGGATTTGTG
>JAUVDF010000076.1 GCA_030595455.1 Fidelibacterota bacterium
CTGGCATGCTGGGTAAGGTAGATGTATCAGGTAGCTATTATCGCTGGGAACAAGTTTTGAGTAAAACCAGTATCCTGAATAATCTAAAAAAGTATACTGGAAATGACTGGCAGAGAATTGACGGAATCCGGATCATGGAACGCGGTGCAAGCGCCCGTATTAAATACCTCTATCTAGATGGTATTGACCAAGCTGGACAAGTCGTAGAACAGCTGGTCAAATCAGAATATGGAATACGCCAGATGTTTAGTGAATCCTTTCTCTATTCTTCTGCATTTATTGTCAAGAATGCTGACACATTGAGGGATGATGATCAGGTCGTCCTGAAAGGCGTTGGATGGGGGCATGGGGTTGGTCTATGCCAGATGGGTGCCTTGGGTATGGCCCTGGATAATATCGACTATAAAGAGATCCTCGCTCACTACTACCCTGGAACTAGCTTTACCACGATTTAACACAAGCAGCTTCCCTTATTATTTATATCTTTAAGCGCTCATAAATTTCATTGTTGATCACAATTCATGATCAACACAGATTTTCTTTAATATTAGCTTCAAATAGTGTTGGTAAATGGTTTTAACAAACCTAGTTTAAACCAATAATCCGGAGAAGTGATCATGCAAATTCGAAAAACAAGTTATCGAAATCGTTGTCTGTATGTATTAATGAGTTTTATCCTACTGGCCTCATGTACCCAGAGTCCTGTGCCAGTAACCCCGCAGATAAGACCAGCTGAGCCAATTGAAAAATCGGTAAGTAAACAGGTTTATTCAGGCTTGGAAGTATTTCTGGCTGAAGATCATCGTGGTGATAGCTTAAAATATGGTCTACTTGCCAATCAAACCTGTGTTAATCAGGACCTGGTTCATGGTGTAGAACTCTTAAAGAATCAAGTTGATCTCAGGCTCTTATTATCACCTGAGCACGGTTTATTTGGGGCGGAGAATGCTGGTGATGCAATCGGCAGTGAGACCGATGCAGGTACAGGGATAAAATCCTTAACAACTTATCGCAAGAAGCCAGCGCAGATCGCTGAGACAATTAAAGATCTTGATGTCATTTTGTTTGATATCCAGGACATTGGGGTTCGTTCCTACACCTATATCAATTCTATGGCGTATTTAATGCAGGCCGCAGCCAAGGCTGGTAAAAAAGTGGTAATTCTGGATAGACCAAATCCGGTTAATGGTGTGCAAATGGAAGGCAATCTATTAGACCCTGCTTTTTCCAGTTTTGTCGGTCTATATCCGATCCCATATCGACATGGGATGACAATCGGCGAGTTGGCCTTATTGTTTAATACAGAATATGAGATCAACTGTGACCTGGAGATTGTAGAAATGCAAGGCTGGACCCGCGATATGTGGTTTGAGGATACAGGGCTACCCTGGGTACCAACATCACCCCATGTTCCAGATGCTGAAACCATCCTGCCTATGATAGCAACGGGCACTTATGGTGAATTGGGGATGCTCTCTGAGGGAGTAGGCACTACAGTTCCTTTAGAACTTGCTGGTGGACCATGGATAAAGAATCCCCATGAATATGCCAATGCCATGGAAGCTCGTGCTGGTGAAGGTGTAACCTTTAGACCTACATTCTTCAAACCTTATTATGGCAGACATAAAGGTCAGATTTGTGGTGGTGTACAGCTGCATGTTACAGACCGGGAACAGTTTTCACCTTACATAACTGGTTTAATACTCATGTCAGTCCATCAGGAATTGTATCCAGAGGTCGATCTCTTCAAGAATAAGCATCGCTGGAGTATGTTCGCCAAGGTAATGGGTACGGATCATTTTCGTAAAGACTTATCGGCAGGGAAAGATCCATTTGATTTAGAGCAGGATTGGCAGGAAGAGCTAAACCAATTCAACCAGCTAAGACAAAAATATTTAATTTACGATTAATCCTTCAATAGTAGAATCGGTGCGATAATCAATAAATTACAGATCATTCTTACTGGGTTAATATTTGGAACTTGTCTCTTATATGCTCAAGGAGAGCCTACAAAACCTCACGCAGACCATATGACACGCTATGGCCAGGTGCAAGTGGATCAGGAAGGGGAATCTTCCCCAATTTTAGCAAGAAAGTCCCTGCATAGCTACACCACCAGTCTGAGTCATGTAGTTTTTGGATACCATCCGTATTGGAAGGGAACAGCATGGCAGAATTATAACTACGATTTATTGAGTCATATTGCCTGGTTTGGCTTAGCCATGAATTCTGTAGGGGATATCACGGATTCACATGGCTGGCCTCTACAAGGTCTGGTGGAAAAGGCTCATGATAATGGAGTCAAAGTAATCGTTACTGTAACACTTTTCGATGATGCTGGGATCGAAACATTGTTGGGGAACTCCTCCTATCGCCAAAATGCCATCGACAACTTGATCAGCAAGGTTATTCAGGGTAATGCCGATGGTGTTAATGTAGACTTTGAGTTTGTAAAAAATCCTGCTTACAAAGATGAATTTAATACCTTCATTTACGATCTCACACAGGCATTTCATGATCAAATCCCTGGTTCTGAGGTGAGTATTGCCATGCCATCGGTAGATTGGTGGGGATCATATGACTACAATTATTTATCAGACAATAGCGATGGCTTGATGATTATGGCCTATGGGTATTACTGGTCAGGTAGTAATAATGCCGGACCAATTTCACCACTCAATAGCGGACTTTCCAGTTGGTATATCCGTAGAACCATCGAAGATTATCTTTCCAAGACAGGTCAGGATGGTTCTCAACTCATCTTGGGATTACCATGGTATGGTAGAAGTTGGGAAGTTACCAGTACTGATATGGGTGCCGCCACAATTGCCGGCAGCAGTTCCTCTATTGTATATTCCGCGGCAGAAACGAATGCGCAAGCCTATGGCAAGCAGTATAATTCAACGGCACCTGCTGCATGGTACAACAATAATAATGGGGAACTTAGGCAAGCCTGGTACGATGATAGCCTGAGCTTAGCTAAGAAATATACTTATGCTAAAGACACTGGTATCAAGGGCATCGGTATTTGGGCGCTCGGTTATGATGGTGGCAGACCAGAGCTCTGGGGTGGTCTTAATGAGGTGTTTGGTCGGACCACATCCATTCAAGAAAGTGCACCTCTACCTGGTTCTTTCTCAGTTTCGAATGTTTATCCAAACCCGTTCAATGGTTCATTCGAAATAGTCGTAATGAGTAAAGAATCTGCGAAATTGACTATTCAAATTCATGATATTTTAGGAGCAGAAATCTTCCACACTTATAAAGAAGTCGAAGCTGGAGAAAATCATTTAAACTTTCAGGCAATTAGTGATGTCGACCTAGGCTCTGGCGTATATTTTCTGCAAGTAACTAATGAGCATGAAATTCATACACAAAGTATCACTTATCTCAAGTAGGAGCATGAATGAAATTGTATTTATCAAAACGTATTCTATTTCTATTCCCCCTATTTATATGGACCTGCTCCTCGACTCTGCAAGATGCGGGAATGAAGGGGCCACATTCAGACCAAGTTGATCAATACGGTCATGAGCAGCCTTCCCAGGAAATTATTGAAGTTCTCACCGGTTTGGATGTTCTGAAAAAAATGGGTTTTGAACCATTGCTCGATAAAAATGTCGGAGTCATCACGAACCATACCGCCGTAAGTAAGCAGGGTGAACATCTGGTTGACTTGTTGAGCGCTCAGGAAAGAGTTACTCTAAAAGCCATTTTTGCTCCTGAACATGGATTCAGGGGTAAATCACAAGCGGGAGATGCTATCCCTGGCGGAATCGATTCAGCCACGGGTGCGCCCATCTATAGTCTCTATGGAGCAGATCGGGAACCAAGCAAAGAAATGCTAGCTGGCCTCGATATCCTGGTCTTTGACATTCAAGATGTGGGAGCCCGATTTTATACCTATATCTCAACTATGGGCTATGTTTTGGAAGCCGGTGCAAAATATAATTTGCCGGTTATGATTCTTGACCGTCCCAATCCTATCGGTCGCAATATTGCCGGAAATGTGTTGGATGAAGGCTTCGAAAGTTTTGTGGGACGTTATAAAATTCCGATCCAGTATGGTCTGACTATTGGTGAGCTAGCGCGCATGGTTATTGGTGAAAAAATGGTCTCAGGTCTGGAAACTGTTGAACTGCATGTTGTTGAATGCGAAGGTTTGAAACCAGATGCCTACTGGTCCGATACCGATCTCGAGTGGTTGCCACCTTCACCAAATATGCGCAATACCAATGAAACCTTAACCTATCCAGGGCTTTGCCTGCTGGAAGGAGTTAGAATCTCAGAGGGTCGGGGTACTGAGTACCCATTTGAGTATATCGGAACACCCTACATGGATGGTTCCCTGATCGCTCGCAAATTATTGGCAACCAACTTGGCCGGGTTCACCGCTGAGCCAGTGCGCTATGTTCCAGTAGATATGCCCGGAGTAGCCATGAATCCGATCTTTGAAGGGGAAACTGTGAATGGTGTCAATGTTACAGTGACCGACCCAGCTGCTTTTGATGCTGTTGAATTTTTGATCCATTTGCTGGTTATTACCAAGCAGCAATACCCAGAGGAATTTGCCTGGAGAAGTAAACGAGGACCGGATCGTCTTTGGGGTGGTACAGGCTTACGTGAAATGATAGATGCAGGAAATTCTGCGGAGGATATTATTGCCTCATTCCAGGATGAGCTGCAGGATTACGATCAGATTCGTAAACAATATTTTATATATGAATAGTTAAGACGGAAGGATAATCGACCATGTCACAATTCTCAGAAAAGAAAAAACGTACTGGCTGGCTGTGGATTCCCTCATTGTATTTTGCAGAGGGTGTGCCTTATACAGTGGTTATGCTGATTGCAGTTGTTTTTTACAAACGAATGGGCATTTCTAATACTGAGATAGCTCTTTATACCAGTTGGCTTTACCTACCTTGGGTGCTTAAGCCTTTCTGGAGCCCTTTGGTTGATATTGTACGGACAAAACGCTTCTGGATTGTAGCCATGCAACTTTTGATTGGTGCTTGTCTTGGTGGAGTCGTGTTGACGATTCCCATGCCTGGATATTTCCAACTTACACTGGGGTTTTTCTGGTTACTGGCTTTTAGTTCTGCCACCCATGATATCGCAGCTGATGGCTTCTATATGATCGGTCTATCCGAGCATGATCAGGCCTGGTGGGTTGGAATTCGCAGTACTTTCTACCGTTTAGCCATTATTGCTGGACAAGGTGGTATCATTATTTTTGCCGGAATGATTGAAAGTAATACCGGTTTGAATGATCTTGATATGACCGTCAAAGCAAGCGATGACCATCAGATGGTTCATCAAATTAACCCACAAGAATTCAATTATACTGATGAGGGTGGCGAGGTACAGATCCAAATTCATCCGGCAACCCTTAATATTAGTTTAGGAGCTCAATCAAGTGCTAGCCACGATTCCTTGCTAACAATGGTTAATTACTGGAATGCGAACCGTCTAACCTTAAATGATAGTTCTGACCTGCGTACCCTGGCTTTTACCGATTATCAGGGTCCTGTGAATGGTAGTGCTGTAGGAAATTCTGGAATTGTTTACATCGGTCTTTCGTCTAAACCGGAAACCAACGATCAGATTGTGGTTTCTTTTGGTCACGAATCAGGCGATAAGAGTATCAAGCTATTGACTGATACACGCCTGGTATTCGACCAGGATAGTTGGAATGTCCCATATTTAGGTCTCGTCCAACTTCACCCGAATCTGAAGTCTGAAACCAGCGCCGTTTTTCGTTCTCGATCTGGTGATATTGCCCTGGCCTGGAAACTATCATTCCTCATACTGACCGGTATGTTTGGCGTCTTTTTTGTCTATCATTACTTTGTC
>JAUVDF010000177.1 GCA_030595455.1 Fidelibacterota bacterium
GAAAAGACAATTCAAAATACCGATATATTCATCGGTTTGAAAACACTGGATGCTATTCTGCGTGGTGGCAGATTAAGCCTTAACAAAAAGCGTATTATCGATTTTCTACGGCTTAATCTAGTCCTAAGTGTAACCAAAGAAGGATATTTGAAACCTGCTGGGGCGACCATAGGACGCAATAATTTTTCAGGTAAGTTTGAAAAGTTTGTGCTTAAAAAAGTCAAGGATCAGCCACTAAAGCGGATTGGCATTGTGCATGGTATGGATCCAAAAATAGCTGAGAAATATCGAAAATCATTTGCTGCTAAATATCCAGAAGCTGAAATCTTTGTGACTGACCTCTGCCCGGCTCTCGGTGTACACGGTGGAATTGGTGCAATCGGTATTGCTCTTCAATACGCATAGATAATAATTTTAGCGCTCATCTGTTGCTGGATGCGTGTATATTCAGGCTTAAGTAAAAAGGGACACTAAAAAATGATAGAACTGCTTATTCTTATTTTAATCGCATATGTTGTTGGGTCTACGCCGACAAGCATTATTGTTTCAAAATTAGTTTTCAAAACGGATGTCCGGGAACATGGATCTGGTAATGCCGGTGCAACCAATGTTTTTCGCACTTTCGGCTGGAAACCGGCTTTATTTGTCACTTTGGTTGATGTATTTAAAGGCTGGCTACCTGCTTATGTAGCTGGTAACCTTAATTCTGATTCCATTTTATTTGGGAATAATCCTGATGCACTTATGATTATCGCAGGCTTTGCAGCAGTTCTGGGACATACCTACACTGTCTTTGCCGGATTTAAAGGTGGCAAGGGTGTTGGAACACTTGGCGGTGTATTAATCGCCCTCTTCCCTTTAGCCTTACCTATTTGTTTACTGGTATTTATTCTCACCCTGATAGCAACGGGAATTGTATCGCTGGGGAGTATGCTGGCAGCAACAGCCCTACCGGTGACTCTGTTTATTATTGAGGGTTTAAATTCTGGTGTTCAAATTTCATTAACACTGAGAGTCTTTGCCTTATTGATCCCGGTATTTATTATTTTTACCCACCGTTCAAATATCAAACGAATGCTGGATGGAACAGAGAACCGCTTTGAAAAGGCAAGGATTTTTAAAAAGAAGTAAAGTTGGGAAGGTTGGACGTTCGACTATAGACCTTCAACCTTCAGACCTTATAAGCCTCTGTGTTCTTTGCTAAGTCTGCAGTGAAGGATTCTAGATTCTCACTACTGGCTTCTTAAATCTGTGTACTATTTACCCCAGAAGGCATTCATTTTCTTTTTTACGGCTTCGATCTTTTTGATTTCTGCACGAGCTGCTGGGGCAAAATAGCCCTCTGGCTCAATCTTAAGAGACTGATAATAATCTTCCAGGGCAGCATCATAATCAGTTCGATTGTTTTTATAGCGGGCTTGGCCCATTAAAAAATATGGAAGACCTGAATTGGCATTATAGTTAGCCGCCTTGCTGTAATCGCTGATGGCATCCCAAAGACCCTTATGGGATCCTCTATCAAATTTTTTCTTCCCTTTAATGATCAAGCCACAGAAAGTATCTGCTTTTGATCCCGGCGCGTATAGTGTGACCTGTTTAGCAGCCTTACGCGCTGCTTTCCAATTGTTTTCACCCATGACTCTGAGCGCCCGTCCATACCAAAGCGTAGTAGCCAGTGCCTGCAAGGAGTCAGCGTTATAGCCTGCTGTCAGCGCATCATCATAATAGCGTCCAGCAGTAACTCGTTTCCCAGCTTTAAAAGCACTCTCATAAGCAAGACGATATACTTTTGCATTCGCTTTATCTTCAGCAATAATAGTCTCATAGTGCTTGAGAGCTCCACTATAGTCACCTGCCTTGAATAAAGTCATTCCAGGTTTGACATTAGGTCCCAGCAAGCCTGAACAGCTAACCATAAGCAGGACAAGTATGACAAGCAAAAAGGAGCGTATTGATTTTTGATCCGTAAGCATATTTACCTCAATTTGAGCACTAAACAAAAGCGAGGACTTTAATCCTCGCTTTTAAATCTACAATCATTGTGATCGATTGACTAATGCCAGGTTAGCCGTCCCATGAAAGTGGAAACATCCATCTTTTCAGTATAGAGCTTAAGGACGTCCTCTGCATCAGCTGTAGAAGCAATAGAGACTTCGTCTTTATACTGCACCTTCACAACGACACTCACTCGGTCAACCTGAGCTTTGGTGTTCTTTATAGCGGCGCCACTGGCGGCATAGCCCACCAACATAGCTTCATCAAAGCGATTTCGACCTGATTTCAAGATTACCAAAAGCTGAAGAATTGTCTGGCCATTCTCTTCATAGGTCTTTAGTTGAAAGTCTGAGTAATCAACTTGATACCGATAACTTTTAAATATCACCTGAGCTTCTTTATACATAGCTGAACTGGATTGAGCAGAGCTAAATGATAAAAGCATCAATAAACTTAATATGATTAGGGTTAATTTCTTGAGTCGCACTAGGTATCCTCCAATTCAAACATATTTAAGATTAGGCAATATACTTTTTGCTCGCGCTGAATCAAGCGATATGGACAATGTACTTGTTGAATTCTATTAAATAGAAATCAGATGTTTACCCTGTATTACCGTGTCGCTGAGCTGATTTACACCATAAAAATAGGGCAGTTGTCGATAATTTTCTAAACCCCAGAGTACAGCGTCCGCCCGGTAACCAGGATATATAGCTCCAGTGGTCTCTGCTATACCTAAAGATTGTGCTGCACCGTAGGTAGCAGCCTGTAGTGCTTCTAAGGGAGTCATCTTCAGATAAATCACTGCTAAGGTCATAATAAATGGCATAGAAAGGCTCATATTGCTACCAGGATTGAAGTCTGTTGCCAGGGCAATAGTTACCCCTGCATCCAGCATTTTACGGGCTGGCGCCCAGGTATTATTCCCAAGGAAAAATGTGGTTCCCGGTAATAAGGTGGCCACAGTATCAGATTCAGCGAGCGCTTTAATTCCTGCATCAGAAATAGCCATTAGGTGATCAGCTGAAAGAGCTCCCATTCTGGCAGCTAGCTCTGCCCCTCCTGTAGAAACAAATTCATCAGCGTGAAATCTCAATTGAAAACCATGCTCAAGAGCACTTTTGAGAATCAATTCAGTCTCTTGCGTGGTATAAACACCCTCTTCACAGAAAACATCACAGAAATCTGCCAGTTTTTCAGTAGCGACCAGTGGGATCATCTCATTGGTGATCAGGTTTATATATCCTGCCCGATCACTTTGATACTCATCTGGTATCTCATGGGCTCCCAAAAAGGTTG
>JAUVDF010000214.1 GCA_030595455.1 Fidelibacterota bacterium
GTGGATCAATTATCCAGCGGTACTCAGACTGCTGACTTGAATAGTCACTGCCTTCTTCAGCCAGGATACTATGCTGGGGATACAATTTATTTATTTGAGAAACGATGTATTTTTCAGAAGCTTGATCCACCTCTGTCACCATATCCCGGGCGCTCTTATAGGAAATCTGCCGTTCTTGAGTACTCATTTCTAGGATGAGCTTACCAGCAGCTTTGGCGATTTGACCGGCGTCGATGATTAGTTGATCAAGTGGTTGTTCCATGAAAGCCTCAAGTCGAGTGAGGAGCCAATTGTAGGTTCTCTCATTAGCCACCAACTTCAGTTGGTGGAGTATAACCAAAATATAGACCGTTGAACCGTTTCAACGGTTTTTCACAAACTAAACCGCTAAAACGGTCCAAGTAAATCCAAATCTATTTCAGCCACCCGACTGAAGTCGGGTGCTATTGAGATAATGAAGTACCTCAATGTCCGCTGTTGATTATTTATAAGGAACATACTCCTCAGCAAAATAATCAGTGGTCATGGTTTTCAGTTTACGTGACAAGAGGATGATGGCCAATAGATTGGGTAAGGTCATAAATCCTAAAGCGGCATCACCAAATTTCCAAACAACATCCAGACCGGCAATACCTCCAATAAAGACGAATATGACATAGACCCAACGATAGGGCATGATGGCTTTGGGACCGAATAAGTATTCAGTAGATCTGTCACCGTAAAATGACCAGCTGATGGCAGTGGATAAGGCGAAAAGGAGGATAGAAAAGGTGATAATTTTGTCACCCCAAGAGATCATCCAGCTTAAGCCTTCTTTAAAGGCAAAGGAGGTTAGTAAGCTACTGTTCATGAGAGCTTTCCCCTCGAAAATGCCAGCAGCTACTATCTGATCAGCCAATGCTGCATCAGCGACACTAATGCGAACATAAAATTCTGTATGCTGCCAGGCACCAGTTGAAATAATAGCCAGGCCGGTGAGGGTACAGATCAGGATCGTATCGATGAAAGGACCCAGCATGGCAACGGCACCTTCACGAACAGGATGATTCGTTTTGGCTGTGGAGTGAGCAATAGCAGCACTTCCCTGACCCGCCTCATTGGAGTATAATCCTCGTTTGATACCATGCAGCATGACCAGTAATACTCCACCACCTACACCACCAGCCATTGCTGGTGGGTTAATAGCCATTGTGAAAATTAAACCAAAGGATTCACCTATTTTATCAAAGTTAGCGATTAGAATTAATAATGCAGCCAGAACGTATATACCAGCCATAATTGGGGCGAGGTAACCAGTGACCTTACCGATCCGTTTAATTCCACCAATAATGACCATTCCCACTAGAACAGCCATGATGAGACCGTTCAGTATCTGTTGAACAGAAACGGCAAAACCCTCAAAGACCATATGTTTTAGGGTAAGCCAATGAGTGGTCCCCACAACCTGACTTACTTCAGAATAGATTTGATCAGAGACGGTAAAAGATTGAATGGCATTTCCAGTAGCCATGGAACAGATAATAGTAAAAGCAGCAAAGGCAACTGCCAACCAACGCCACTTGATCCCCAGTCCATTTTCAATTGTGTACATGGGACCACCAGCAGTATCTCCATTAACGTCAATCTCTCGATACTTCAGGGCCAATGAACTTTCAGCAAATTTTAGCGTAGTTCCAAAAAATGCAGTGATCCACATCCAGAGCAGAGCACCTGGACCACCATAGTACAAGGCGATTGCGACACCGGCAATATTTCCGATTCCAACAGTAGCGGAAAGGGCGGTAGTAAGGGCTCTAAAATGATTGAGATCGCCTTCATCATCGGGATTATCGTAAATGCCCATGGTAACCTTCACACCATGCCAGAAGCGTTTGATCTGTGGGAATCCAAGATAGACACTGATATATATTCCAGTTCCCACTAAGGCTATCACCATAAAAGGGACGGCACTTTGAGAGGGGAAGGACCAGATGGCGTCAAAGAAATCGACTCCAAATAGAAGCAGAAATAATGCGATAAGTGAAAAGGCTAAAATACCAGCGGTAGATCGTTTCATATAGATACCCTTTTGTATTGAACAAGTAGTAGAATTATGTGGGTTTATTTTAAGGCAGTCAGGGTGTAGGAAAAGGAAAAAGTTTGTATTGAAAGCTGGAATAGCAAATAGACCTTCCCCGGAAAAGTGGGGAAGGTCTATCTTTAGATCTATTTAATTAAATTCATCTTAATCACAGATTGTTCTGTCCCTGAAGTTAAGATCGCAAAATAAATACCACTTGATTGAGCAGATCCATTGTGACTCTTACCATTCCATACGATATGGTAACTGCCTGGTGTTAAATGCTTATTGAGCAAGGTGTTCACGTGGCGCCCCCGTGTATCGAATATTTCCAGTTTAGCGTGTGCTTGCTGATCTAAACGGAAGGGGATGTTGGTGGTTGGGTTAAAAGGGTTGGGGTAATTATTGTATAAGCGCGTGGATGTTGGCTGCTGAATAGTCTCATCAATTGCGACAAATTCCGGATCATAGTACAGCACATCGCCTGGAATCGCTCCAACTGTAAGACTTGCTAGACTGTTTCCAGCAAGGGACAGGACATGTATGGTATCTGGAGCCACGTAATTACTGGTGGCCAGAACAATATTATCATTTTGAACTGAAAATGAATAAATCCCAGATAAATCGCCAATACTATCGGTGGTACTGAAACTCAGGTCATCATTTAACGGAACAATCGAGTTACCGTTGACT
>JAUVDF010000080.1 GCA_030595455.1 Fidelibacterota bacterium
AAAGATGGTCCGTGAAACCATCCGTGATTTTGCCGAAGCTGAGATTAAGCCGGGGGTCATGGAACGTGATGAAAAAGCTGAGTTTCCTACTGAAGTTGTCAAAAAATTAGGTGAATTAGGTTTTATGGGAATGCAGGTTCCTGAAGCTTATGGTGGGACAGAGATGGATGCTGTGAGCTATGCCATCACTTTGGAAGAAGTAGCCAGGGTTGACGCCTCTACCTGCGTCATTATGTCTGTGAATAACTCCTTGTTCTCTAACCCAATCCTAAAATTTGGGTCAGAGCATCTTAAACAAAAATATTTGCCACTTACATCGAGTGGAGAAAAATTGGGTGCCTACTCATTAAGTGAGCCACAATCTGGTTCTGATGCAAAAGCCATGCTTACCACAGCCACTAAAGATGGTGACTCTTATATTTTGAATGGTGTCAAGAATTGGGTAACCAGTGGAATTAGTGCGGACTTTATAATTGTTTTTGCCAAAACTGACAAAGATGCCGGTCACCGTGGTATTTCAGCTTTTGTGGTCGAAAAAGGATTAGCCGGATTCACGACAGGTAAAAAAGAAGATAAGTTGGGTATACGAGGTTCTGATACTTGTGAATTAATTTTTAATAATTGTCGGATACCTGCTGAGAATCTGATTGGTGAAGAAGGTCAAGGATTCAAGATTGCATTAGCAACCTTGGATGTTGGTCGTATCGGGATCGCTTCTCAGGCTTTAGGAATTGCCCAGGGGGCTTTGGAGCGATCGATTCAGTATGCCAAGGAACGCGAACAATTTGGCAAACCAATTGGTATGTTTCAGGGAATAGGATTCAAATTGGCTGATATGGCCACCAGAATAGATGCCAGCCGGCTTTTGGTTTACCGGGCTGCCTGGATGAAGGATAAAGGACTGAATATCGGTGAAAAAGCCTCAATGGCTAAAGTTTTTGCCAGCGATACTGCAATGTATGTAGCAACTGAAGCTGTTCAAATTCATGGGGGATATGGATTTATTCGTGAATTTGAAGTGGAACGTATGATGCGAGATGCCAAGATTACTCAAATCTATGAAGGAACGAACGAAATTCAGAGATTAGTGATCAGTCGGCATCTTTTAGCAGACTGATGATAACTCTGCATAGATTTTTTCTAGCCACGGATATACACGGATGAACGCAGATAAAGCTAGAAGCCAAATATTGGTAATGATAAGTAGTGAAGGCAGGGTTTCAGGCCTTTGACTTTTGACATTAGAACTCGTTGCGTCTCTGCGTACTCAGCGAGAGGGCATTTTTATAAGATTAGTTAGTAAATAATTTTAAGGAGAATTGAACATGGGGTTTTTTGATGCACCGGAGCTAAACCATCACGAGCAGGTTGTTTTTGGTCATGATGAAGAAACTGGATTAAAAGCGATTATTGCTATTCACAATACAAGTTTAGGACCGGCTTTGGGTGGCTGCCGTGTTTGGAATTATGAATCTGAAGATGAGGCCTTACGAGATGTACTTCGGCTTTCAGAAGGAATGACCTATAAGTCGGCATTAGCTGGACTGAATCTCGGTGGTGGAAAATCTGTTATTCTCGGCCGAGTCCAGGAAATTGGTAATGAGGCAGCCTTCAGAGCCTTTGGTCGTCTTGTCGATAGTCTGGGAGGTCGTTATGTGACCGCCGAAGATGTAAATACAACTCCCCAAATGATGGAATGGGTTCACGAAGAAACTGATAGTGTAGCAGGTCTCAGCCCTGAACTGGGTGGATCTGGAGATCCCTCACCATTTACAGCCTGGGGTACCTTTGTAGGAATCAAAGCTGCTGCAAATAAGGCCTACGGATCAGATAGTTTGGAGGGCAAGACGGTTGCCGTTCAGGGACTGGGTCATGTTGGAATGTACCTGGTTAAACATCTTTCTGAGGCTGGAGCAAAAATCATTGTTGCTGATATTAAAGAAGATAAAGTCAACGAGATGCTCAAGATTAAGAATGTCTCCGCTGTAGCTCCTGATGAAATTTATAATGTAAAAATGGATATTTTTGCTCCCTGCGCCCTTGGATCCGTTGTAAACGATGACACCATTGATCAATTAAAATGTCAGGTTATTGCCGGTGCGGCAAACAATGTTCTGTCTGATTATGATAAACACGGAAAGATTCTGCTGGACAGAGACATTTTATATGCCCCTGATTATGCCATCAATGCCGGTGGTGTGATTAATGTCTATGGTGAATTTGAAGGCTATAATGAAAAACGTTCATACAGTCGGGTGAATCATATCTATGATATTCTCCAGGAAATTTTTAAACGTTCCCAGGATGAGAACATTCCTACTATGGATGCAGCAGATAGGCTGGCAGAGGAACGGATTCGCAAAATTGGTCGTTTAAAGCAGATGCGTCGATCGGGTAAACGCCTGTCCTCAAAGATCTAAGCTAGAACAGAAAGGATTAGGCCTCAGTTAATGCAAGAAAGACGTCGAGCTCGGGAATTTGTGGTACAAGTCTCTTATGCTCATGAGATTCAACAGGACAATCTAGATCAAACTTTTGATCTTCTGGCTGAAAACAGCGAGTTATCGGATGACTTGCTTAAATTTGCTAGAAAATTGGTACATGGGGTAATCGCTCATCGCCAGGAATTTGATGAATTGATTTCCAGTAAATCCAGAAATTGGGATTTAGCGCGTATTGCTCTAATTGACCGTTTAATATTAAGGATGGCTTTAACGGAGTTTTTCTATTTTAAGGATATTCCACCTAAGGTTTCCATATCTGAGGCAATTGAGATTGCCAAGGTCTTCAGTACTGAGGAGAGTAGTAGTTTTGTGAATGGAATCCTGGATGCCATCCTGAATGATGCCATTGCAGATGGTAAGTTATCTATGATCTAGTACTCGTCATCCTGAGCCGTCACACTGAGCGGAGTCGAAGTGCGAAGGATGAGGGATAATTTACCTATTTAGGAATAATGAAAAAGGTGAGGTTAATATCCTCACCTTTTTCGTACAAAGGAGGTCCAGACCTGTTGGCTACTAGTAACAGACCTGGGCTGTGTATTCCCTATATAGGGAATTTTTTATTAAATCTTCTTCTATCAAATTCTAAGCATTACCAGTGCCAGAAGAATAATACTGAACCCCAACAGTCTTAATGCTAGATTACTTTTATTTTGAATAATTCTTTTTAACATAATAAAGTCTCCTACAGGGATATCCAGTTGAGTATATGTGATTCATGAGCAGCTATCTTTTCTATTGTTGTCATCTCCTGACTACAGGAACAGGTGAGGGGAATGATCACTGAAAGGGCAAGAATTCCCATCATAGACAGTATTCTCCCGATCCGCTTGATCTTTTCACCCCGTGATGCCATCAGGATACCCTTACTTTAGATACACCATCTTTATTGTCTGAGAATGCTCCCCTGCTTTTAACCTTGCGAAATACACTCCAGTTGGAACCCCCAAGCCCTCTGTATCAGTACCATTCCACTGGATGTTGTAATTACCGGCTGATTGTTGTGCATTAATAAGTATTCTAACCGGTCGTCCTGTAGCATCATAAATCGCCATGCTCACATCCGACTGTTCCGCCAGGCTATAGCGAATAGTTGTGGTCGGATTAAATGGATTGGGATAATTTGGGTATAGTTCGAATTCTGCTGGTGCTTGAGCTAAATCTCTGATCCCAACCACATTTGCCGTATCCCAATTAACTGAGACGGTATAGGCAATTCCATTAAGAACCTCTGTTTTACCCCAGTAGATATTATTTGCTGAGCTCACTGTTGTAGCACATTCAACCCCAATATACCAGACCCCCGTTTCAGATATCGGGAGAGTGAGTTTATGATTTGATCCTTCCACGGAACTACTAAATAGGGCGGTGTCTTCGAATGCAAAACCACTAGGGTTGACATAAAGATTAAAGTCAAAACCATCTTCTGCATTCAACTCAATGGTAACGCTATCTGGACCATAGGGAACATCCACGGTAAAGTGATGATATTGTTTATCCCCAATACGGGTGTGGTCAGGATCCTTATCTTCAGAAAACTGATCCATAACTCTGGGCTCACCATTTTTCAATTGTGCTTTAATGGTTGGGGAACCCACTCCTTCTAGCGCATAAAGTAACATGGCTGTCATCAAGTCGAAATTTTCACCATCTGGGACAAATTCTGGATGAGAACCAGTAACTACTATTCGTCCTTTATGGTCTGATGGCTTATAGGCCCAGGTGCTAACTTTTCCATGCATCCCTGGCTCAGCTGGGTAATCATACCGTAGCAATACCTCAGTCTCAGATGGAAAATCGATATCCTCTCGAGCGTACCCCCCACCATTATGACGAACATGTTCAATAGATTGGTTGCTCCCAAACTTGAAATAATTCAACAATGGGGAAGTGATGGGAATATCATGGTCTGTGTATGAATCGATAAGCCCTGTGCTCTTCATTCGTCCCGGCCAGATATGATAGTAGTTATCATTCACTCCGAATGCTTCATAATGTAAAGAAGTTATGAAAGCACCGGCGCATGAACCGACAAAGCTACCACCTTGCGCGTAATAAGTTCGAATCCTATCACGACCCGTTTCACCTAAGGAATTACCATGAGTGGTAGACCGTCCACCGTTGCAGTAAAGGAGTCTAAAACGAGGTAATCCATCAGGGTAGAGCAGGTGACCATTGCTGTCCTGGTTGTTTGATATTAAAATAGTGCTTTGGACACTCTCATTTTCAGTACTTAAATATTCAACTTCCAAACCAAGCGCCTCAGCGGCAGGGAAATTCAACATGGATGTGAGATTCACACCACCATCCACGAACACATCCTTGAAAAATCCGGGAGTTTGGCTCATCACAGAAGTACTGAGAACCAGGAAGCAGATTAAGCAAATCTTGTAGAGTTTTATCATGGCATCACCTCGTCAATACATGACTAATTAGCGTAGTAACATCATCGTTCGTGTCGTAGTAATTCCATTTGAAACAAGACGGTAGAGATATACTCCGCTTCCCATTTGCTTCCCGGCAATATCAGTTCCATTCCAATGGGTCAGGTGGTTTCCAGCCTGCTGTATTCCACTCGCAAGATTAAGCACGTGGTGTCCTTGTATATCATAGATGTCTAGACTGACTTCTGCCGTCCTATTTAGAGCATATGATATTTGGGTAGACGGGTTGAAGGGATTGGGAAAATTCTGCTTTAGAGTCATTTCCGTTGGGAGGTGTGCCATTTCTTCAACTCCCACAGTCAGGACCGATTCAAAAGCCCCCATTTCAGGGGCAGTCCCCAAATAATTACCTGGAGCTATCTCAAGCAGGGTATTGGACTCCCAGGTGTAGGCAGCTGCTCCAGCATCCATACAGGGTGAACCCAGCGTGAGGCTAAAGTCATCAGTTGCAGTATTACTGAATAGTGGGTCCGAATCAATATTGTGCTCATAAAAAGTCAGTTCACCCGTTGCCAGAGACAGTGCACTTTGACCACCCTGTACATCAGAGTAAGCTATCCCAATCTTCCCGGCTGTGAATTGACCAGATACATAGGAAGCAATCTGATTTGGTGTATTATTCCAACAGATGGAATTTAGGAAGTAGATAGTATTATCGGTGGTTGTGAATAATCCACCGCCACCGTATGTAATGGAACAGCTATTCCCAAAAATAGTAATGGCACGTAAAGTAGCTTCATTTTGATCGTGAAACCATAAGCCGCCAGCACCACCAGAGGATGCGGTATTATTATAAACTAGTATGTGATCCAGCAGGGGAGTGCTGGTCTGGAAA
>JAUVDF010000029.1 GCA_030595455.1 Fidelibacterota bacterium
CAGTGTCATGACCTTCGTGTCCTCCAAAGACGTAGATTTTACCATTTATCGCACAGGCAGTAAAATACCTCCGTGGCTTTATCATGTTTGCTTTTATTCGCCAGGTATCTGTTCCAGGATCATACTCTTCTACCAGATTAAATCCGTTGAACGAAGGTTTGGTATGACCTCCCAGGGCATAAATTTTTCCATTCACTACAACTGCTGATAAATTAAATCTTGGGTTTGGTAGATCAGCCGTTATCGTCCAAGTGTCTGTTACCGGGTCGTATACATCGACTTCTGCAAAAGAGATTTCTCCGACATTCGCTCCACCAATTATATAGATTTTCCCATCCACTACAGAAGCGGTAAGACCCATCCTTGCTCTGGGCATATTCGTAGTATGGGTCCAGGTATTGCCTACCGGATCATATTCTTCAATCGTACTTTGGGGGTCCCACCAAAAGCTATGTCCACCACCAACGGCATATATCTTTCCATTTAGCACACAGATACCAAAATTGACTCTATCGTTAACCATATCGGCTTTAGTCGTCCAAGTATTCAAGAGCGGATCATAAACTTCCACCGTTTTAAAGGATGTATAATCAACATCTGTCCCACCCCCAATTACATATATCTTTCCGTCCAGAACACACGAAGAATGCCCAAATCTTGCTGTTGGCATACTTTCCAAACTACCCCATATGCCAATATCCAAAGAAATGGCTATTTCTTCATTTCCACCATTTGATTCGATACTAATTGTACCTGGATATTTTCCTGCCTCACGATCAGCGTCTGCTGTAATAGTAACCTCATCTGTCTCAGTTGTTACTGCTCCACTACTTTTAGATACTTCAAGCCAATCTGGTTTATCAATAATTTCCCAGGATAAATCCCCACTACCATTGTTTGATATTTCCATGACACATGAATTGGAATTTTCTGTGAAGGTGTATGAAGTAAGTTGAATTTCTAATTGTGGGTCATTAAGACCGCTGCAGGTGATTAAGAAAAATGATATTGTTAAAATAGCATTGAAATAAAATATTTGATTTTTCATGCGACCCCCCGTTACATTTAAATACTTAATAATCAACCTTGAGAATCAGAAGGAAAGAATACAATTGTAGTTCAATTTTGAATTTCAGTAAAGATAGTGCAATTACTGTCTATTAGCAACTAATCTATATTTCAGCAGATGAAATTTAGCCTGCCTGTCCCCCGCAGCTGTTCCTGAGGTATCACACTGAGCCAAGCCCGTCTTGAGCCAGTCGAAGGGAGGTGCTCTCGAAAAATAAGAGTATGTACACTATTAGAATCTATTACTATGTGTTCGAGCTAAAATACATGCGAACCCTGGAATCTGGGATATCGACATAAACAAAAATGGAAGTGTTTTATGAAAAATAGATTATTAGCAATTGTTGCCATGCTGTATATGGGTGGAATGCTCCTTGCTTTAAGCAGTCACGGTATTTCAGAAACAATATTGAAGGTGACAGCTACGAGCTTATTGGCTCTAACAGTTTGGATCTTTTCATGGCTGCCTAAAAAGTTTAAGCTATCTTTTACAATTGGTATTTTGCTATGCATGATTGGTGATGGCACATTGGCATACCAGAAATACGTAACCGGCGAGCTACAGTCCACATTGTTTATGATCGGACTTGCTTCCTTCCTGCTTGGCTATCTCACCTATAGTGGAACTATCTTCGTGATGAAAAAAAGCCTGATCCAAAGTCCAGTTGTAATGGCAGTCCTAATTGTTACTGCCAGTATTAGTTTATGGCAGTACAGTCAGTTTACGATGGTACCAGCAGAGTTGAAAGTACCGGTTATGCTCTACCTGATTCAAGCGACTTTGCTTGTAGCAGCAGGTGCACTTGCTTTTATCACTTTTCCGGGCATGACCAAGTGGGCGTTTCTTGTTGGAACAATTGTCATTTATGTATCAGATTCATTTATAGGATGGAACTTATTTCAAAGCCCTTTACCTCAAAACGGTGAGGTTCCAATACTGGTGACTTATACAATAGGTCAGGTAGCGCTTGGCTGGTCTCTCACTACATCTGAAGATATTATTTAATAGCAGAACTAATGTGGTCTCCCAGCTCACGGAGTGTTTGTTTGGCTGTTAGCTGAGATTCTTCCACAGTCCTGATAATCTCATACTTTTCAGCCCAAACTAAGTCTGCCTGTCCCGTCGAAGCTTGAACCCCGCCAACGGCGGCGGGCGGAGCGTAGATGGACGGAACGGTATTCCTGTCATATTGCTACATAGTTGGCAGTAAATAGCTCATATCTACTATACAGATCACTGAAAATCTGAGTTAGCCTTATAGAATGTGCCACAATATTTACAGTATTTAGCGTAGGGGTTATCAATACTCTTTTTACACTGTGGGCATTGCTCAATCAAGTTTGACCCGCATTCTGAACAATAACTACCCTGTTCTTCTGTATTCATAAAAACACTACAGTTAGGACATATTTTAAACTTTTTATCATTTAGCAGCGTCATACTTTACTTCTATTCCATTCTATGAAGAATACTTTTTGGGAGTTATAAGCCCTCAAACACATGTCAGAGGGCTTATAATCTTTATTCTAAGTCTATCTACTTAAGATACAGCATTTTGATCGTGGCATATTCCTGACCAGCTTGCATCTGTAGAAAATACATACCACCATTGACTAGCAGACCACTGTTCAGAGTGCTTTGCCATTGATAATGGTATATGCCAGGCGAACTCATACCCAGGTGTTTGGCAAATACTTCTTGTCCACGAATATCAAAGATGCGAATCACTACATAACTTTGTTCATACAATTCATAGGCAATCTGGGTTGAAGGATTGAAGGGGTTGGGGTAATTCTGTTTCAAGCTGAAAGTTTGAGGCAAACCTGTATGAGCGTATGCATTTTGGTCAACTCCAATAATACCACCAGATATGGTTTTTATAATCGTACCATTATCACCAGTAGCCCAACCAATATCTGAATCGCTAAAATAGAGAGTTTTCAAATCATTTGAAGTTCCACTAGGTTGGGAAATCCAATTAGCCCCACCATCGACAGTTTGTAGGATGGTACCTGCTGCACCAGCAACCCAGCCTGTATTGGCATCAACAAAAAAGACTGAATATAAGTAGGAGCTAGATTCGCTGGTTTGGGCAGTCCAACTTGTCCCACCATCTGTTGTCTTTAAGAGGGTCGCAGACTGTCCAACAGTCCAACCGTTATTTGCATCTGTAAAGTGGACCGATTCCAAGGCCCTTGTACTTCCAGTGGTTTGTAGATTCCAAGTTGTTCCACCGTCGACGGTCTTTAATAGCGTTCCACCATAACCTGAGACCCAGCCCGTGTTAGAGTCAATAAAATGGACACCATAAAGATCATGTGAAGAGTTGCTAGTTTGTGATGTCCAGCTACTGCCGCCATCGGTCGTTTTCATAATCATTCCGCTACCGCCAATGGCATAACCTATATTTGCATCTGTAAACACAATGTCATACATATAGGTTGCTCCCTGGCTGGTCTGTAAAGTCCAGGTTAAACCACCATCAGTCGTTTTATAGATTTTCCCGAGTAGACCACAACTCCATCCCGTGTTGGGATCAATAAAATATATTGAATATATAGCATTCTCGAGACCTGTGGTTTCAAGATCGGTCCAAGTTTGACCACCATTATTCGTCATGACTACTGTTTTTTCACCAGCAGCCCAACCAACATTGTCGCTTATAAAACTGATTGCCTCAAAATGAGCTATACTTCCCTTGGTCTCTTGAGTCCAGTTTACTCCTCCGTCTGTTGTTCGAAGAATATTTGCATAAGACCCAATTGCCCAACCATTATTAGCATCAACAAATGAGACTGATCCCAGAGCCTCATCAGTGGGGGCGGTCTGTTGAGCCCAATTATCACCACCATCTGTGGTGTGGTAAATGTCTCCATAAGACCCGACTACCCAACCCGTATTGGAATCTGTGAATTCAACTGAATTCAAGCGGTGCATATGTCCGTAGTCCTTTTCAACCCAGTTTGCACCACCATCAGTCGTCTTATAGATCGTGCCAGTTTCACCGACAGTCCAGCCAGTGTTGGCGTCAAGAAAATTTACTGAGTACAAATATACAGAGCGTGTGAAGCCATTGGTATTGTCAGTCCAGGTTGTGCCGCCATCAGTCGTCTTGCGGATGGTATATTGACCTACTGCCCAACCAGTATTTGAGTCAGTAAAATACACAGACATGAGCTTATTTGAAGTTCCACTGGTTTGTTCGGCCCAGCTATTACCGCCATCAGTGGTTTTAAAAACAGTTCCATGATAGTTTTGCCATTGATCTCTCCAATATCCAACTGCCCAGCCTGTATTAGCATCCACAAAATGAATTGACATCAATGGACCTTGAGTTGCAATTGTCTGTTCGATCCAATGAGTGCCACCGTCTGTTGTTTTATAAATTTTTCCTGCGTAACTGCAAATCCAACCGGTATTAGAATCTACGAAATAGACTGATTCCAAAGTTGAAGTCTCGACAGCTTGTGTATACCAGCTTGCGCCTCCATCAATGGATTTTGCGACTGTACCCGATTCTCCCACGGCTATGATATTATTAGCGTCAAATGTAAATAATGATTCCAGGTGATTTCCCTGAGGTTGGGGATTTTGCCAACTCCATCCTTCGGGCAAATCTCCAGGCTCAACGACATTAGCTGCAACAATATAATTGTTCTTCACTTCAGTAGAGCTCGTTGCCCCATCAGAGACTGTCAAGCTAACACTATAGGCTCCAGCAACTGTATATATGTAACTTGGATTCTGAATAGTTGCATCTTCGCTACCATCATTATCAAAATCCCAAGACCAGCTGGTGGCTCCAACAGATGCATCTGTGAAGGCTACTGTCAGGGGAATGGTACCATATGAAGGAGTTGCCGTGAATTCGGCCGTTATCGGATTGCTAGAATTATTGCCATTAGAGTATTTAAGAATGGTTCCATTATACCCAATAGCTACAGCTGTTGCATCATCGATATAAAAAATGCCTAAAAGCCCATCATTTGTAATTTCATCCTCAGTCCATGTAGTACCACCATCTTCTGTTCGAAGAATTAATCCGGAAGCACTAACTACAATACCTTGCAAATCATTGACAAAATCCAAATAGTTTAGGCCTGCGCTATAACCGGTTTCTATAACCGTATAATTGACACCATCAGTCGTTTTGAATATTTTACCATTCCAGCCACTTGCCCAGGCCTGGGTGTTACTTACAAAATCTATATCTAAAAACTCAAGTGTAGTACCAGACACAATAACATCGACCCAATCAGTACCACCGTTTGTTGTTTTTACTATGACTGTTTGATTTGATAAATGTGGACCTGTTGAAATATGCACATTATTTGCATCAATAATGCTGATTTTTCGATATCCCACGGTAGTAGCAGTTTGCTCAGCCCAATTTGTACCGCCGTCAGTCGTTTTAAATATTTGAGAACCACTTACGGCCCAGCCATTATTTGCGTCTGCAAAGGCTATATCTTGAAATTCAGCATCCGTAATATCAAAGACTAAGGACCACGTTGCACCGCCATCCGTCGTTCTCATAACTTTACCTGTTGCGGGGGCAGAAAGATAGCCACCAAAGTTTTCAGCAATAAAACCAGTTGTTGTTGAAGTAAAGCATACGACATCAATATCACTATAATCAGTATCGGTTCTTACATCAGACCAGGTTTCACCCTTGTCTATGGTCTTAAATACTTTACCTGACTCATAACCAACTGCCCAACCGATGTCTCCAATAAAGAAGACATCTCTAAAATCACCGCTTGCTGCAGAAGTGATAGATACCCATGTTCCAGTTGAGGTTTCTGTATTTACAACGATATAATCAGTTTTGGTAACTGTGTCATTGTTCGTTCCATCAGAAACAGTTAAAGCAACCGTATAGGTCCCGGCAGCATTAAATGTATAGCTCGGATTCTGAGTAGTTGCATCTGCAGTACCATCATTATCAAAATCCCAAGACCAGCTAGTGGCTCCTGCAGATTCATCTAAGAAGTTTACAGTTAGTGGAGCTGTTCCAGATAGGGGCGTAGCTGAGAAACCAGCTGTTAATGTGGATGTAGCATTTACTGTGATATAATCAACTTTTGTTTCCATATCCGAGTCAGTGCCATCGTGTACAAATAGTGTCACAGGATATGTACCGGGTGAATTATAGGTATAAGTTGGATTCTGGGCATAATCATCAACACCAGTATCATCATTGAAATCCCACTGCCAAACATTTGGACTACCGGTTGATGCATCAGTAAAATTTACGGTTAATGGTGCAGTTCCGCTGGTTACATCCGCAGTAAAATCAGCATTTAGGCTCTGGGTGGTGCCCGAAGTCTCGACAAAGAAATCATCTGCAAAGAGATAGTATTCATTCACCGAAACACATTGTATAGCCAAGCGTATACTTTGACCCGCGTAGCCACTAAGATCGTAGGTATACAGGGTCCAGTCACTTGGTGCATCCACTACTGACCCTAAAGTTACGGTAAAATCAGCAACACTAGAACTACCGTTGGAGAGCATGACATTGAAGCTCTCAAGGAAGGAAGAAAGTTGGGAGTGTGCCCAAAAGCTAAAGCTCGCACTTTCACCTGCAGGGAGGGTTAGCTCAGGCGTAATGAGCCAATCATCATTACCACTTGCGTTATAGACAACACCAATGCCCATTGTACCTGTGTGGGCGGTTCCATCTCCGGCGGTTCCCTCCTGGTAAACGGTCCAGGTATAGCCATCGGAGTCACCATCAACACTAAACCAATCACCAATGGTACTTTCAAAACCCTCTTCCAGCAAAATCGTGGAGAGTGGATTGATACGGTTTATTGTGGAATGTTTTAATTCAGCAAGGGCGAATGGCTTTGCATTTAACTCGGGCTTAATATCTTTAGCCAAAAGTGCATTGACCCCAATAAATAATATCAAAATAATCCAACGAACCGGTGCGTAATTAGTTTTCATCTTTTTGCCTATCCCCTTCTAAAAAATTTATGGAATTGGTTACACTTATGTTCAATTCACTTTTTCATATTAGGGAGTCTAAATACAAGAGCTGTGCCATTTCAAATATATAACTCTATCTAGATAAATATCACCTATTTATGAGTTATTAAGTCGTGCTATTTTTAAGAATACTGTTGCCTCCCAGGGCAACGCTGATGCAAGGCAGAGCGCTAGTTCAGTCAGCCCCTGCTGTCCAAGCAGATCCCACGCTATGTGCGAGTGTTTCTACCCAATGATTTAAAAGAAGTTATCTAAAAGTGTTGCCTGCCCATAATCAAAATAGGCTGGGATCATACCAGCCTATTGTTATCTGTTTAAATTAAAGGCTAAGAGCATATACCCAACACTACCTTTGTCAAATCAGGGCACCAGAATAGAAGCCACCGAAATACGGGAGTGTTGACATCACGATTAAAAGTAATCGTGTTATAATATAACGGCGAAGAGTATGACCATTACGAAGCCTATAATTAAGCCCAGGTTACGCTTTGAATGTTTTTCTTCCACGACTTCTACAGAGTCTTCTGGCGATTCTGGTTCAGGCTCTATGACTTCGGAACTGTCCTCCGGGTCTTGAGGAATGCTTCCCTCTACTGTAGGAGCAGACCTAATGTTTCCATCTGGCGTTGAGCGAACACTCTGCCCAGCTAAGGCAGTACTGGTCTCACCTGTCAGGTTGTTCACAACATCAACAACACCGTCAAGAACAATCACATTATCACCTGTTTCTGGATCAGAAATAGTCCAGAACGAAGTTCCCTTAACGGACACTACAGAAGTTGGTGTGTGGATATAAAAACCAGAACCAGCTACTGTCGAATAATTTGTTAGAGTTTGACCGTAATCCAAACGTATGTGGTAAGCCGCACCGCTTAGATCCTCAACCATGGTTATGGCTACCTCGGTATTCTCGAGGAGTTTAAACTGGCTTTGGTCATCAAGTAACAGCATAACGGCAAAACCATCGTTGACCTTGATTTGATCATTGTTTTCCAGAAGAGTCCCCATTGTCACTGATTGATGATAATCAGGAGTATCTGCCTTCCGCAGAAGTACATCCCCTTTAGCTTTGGAAATCACAGCGACCTTTTCAGCAAAAGCTCCTGTGGCGATCAGGGTTAATAATAAAAAAGCAGCAAACTTTCTCATTGGCAAAGTCCTCATCTTATGTTTTTTTATCTAGTCAAACTGATTCAGTGCGGAATTTAATGAACTGAAATGGCTCACCAAGTCTTTTTCCCCGGCCAAACCCGAGTGAGTCGTTTATGACGACCTAAAAGTTATCCAAAGTGAGTAACTACCCAAAAATAAAGAATTTTGGGTCCCTGCTGCCAAAGCGTGGCTTATCTAATTACAACTTATTGATATTATGTTACTCAGAGCGTGTTATGAAAACTGGTAGCCTGCCTCGGCGTAGTCCGTAGGACGAAGACGGGACCAAACTAAGCCTGCGGAACGGTATTCCTGTCATGGGTATGTAATTGATACTTGTAATATTAGCTATATAGCGTCAAATTCTGCCAAACACATTCAGGGGGAATCTTAAATGTCTGATAAATCACCATTTATTTCAGAGCTAAAACGCCGTAAGGTGTTTCGGGTTGCTGCTGTTTACGCCATAGTAGCCTGGATAATCATTCAGATAGGTGAGGCCACCTTTGAAGC
>JAUVDF010000083.1 GCA_030595455.1 Fidelibacterota bacterium
CCCTCTATTACAGATCTCATTTCAATATCATAACGTTGACCAAATAAGGTCAGGTCAAGGATAATGTAGTTTAATGCTATGGAGACAATTGCGGCATTTTTAGTCCAGGCTACTTTATTGGTAGGGAGCATCTCAACCCCGCCTAAAAGTGCTGAATCATGATCAACCACAAGCAGGATTTTACTGCTCCACACGTCTTGTAAGCGGTGGCTATCCAGATTGTAGGCAAAAACAGTACCCACGTCTGTAGGAATTTCGCAGAAGGAAAAAACCACTACATTGACACCACGCTTCTCAGCATCCTGCAGGTCATCATGTAATTTCTCGTACTCTGTAAGCCAAATTGATAAATAAACTGACTGCTTAGAATTTCTGATCATATTTCTAGCACGATCAACCATGGTATCATAACCGCGAATATTCCATAGATCGCCAACTTCAATATCAGTATTGACGTTGCGCAAAGAGTCTTTCAATGTGCCTAGATTACTACTGAAATTATTCTCTAAGAGATCAAATAGATTATCAGGTGGTAAGGGTATATAGCGGGTGGGGTTTGTATCAACACAGCTCACCATTCCCGTATTTTCAAGGCGTTTCAGAATCTCATATATGGCTGAACGGGGTATCCCGGATTTACCACTTATTTCATAGCCTGTCGCTGGGTTGTTTTGCAGCAAACTTAGGTATGCCTTAGCTTCGTTGGATGTAAATCCGAATGATTTAAGTGCGGGAAGTAGCTTTTCATTCATAAGCGTGTCTCAGTTCTTAGTTACGCCTAATATATACACCACGAAGGGCAGGCATAGTGTTTTTTGAGACAGAGCAAAATATTTAAGAAAAGACATCTTGTTCCTTTTGCTTTCATCACCCAAAGTGTCACAATACATTGTAAGCCATGAATAAATTTATTCACCTCATTACCGTCCACCCAAAACTTGTCATTATTGTTAATTTGCTGGTCATCACCTTATTGGCCTTACCCATTTATCGCATAAATATTAATCCTGACTTACAAGCCCTTATTCCATCAGATGACCCAGAGTTAATCCGAATGGAAGCATTGGAAGAGGAGTTTGGTGGACTGGATATCATCCTGATTAGCTACCATACTGAAAACGTCTTTTCAGCGACAGCCTTGAAATTGATTGATGACCTGACAAATGACCTGGAAGTACTGCCACAGGTTGACCACCTGATCAGTCTCACAAACTATGAATCAATCTTCAGTGAAGATGAAACTATGACGGTTGACACATTTATCCGAGAACTACCTTCCAATCAACGTGAAAGCGATTCTCTGGTGGTCGCAGCAGCCTCAGACCCATTATTAGGTCGCTTGCTGGTCTCCAAAGATAATAGCTACACCGCTTTTCTGGTCTTTACCAATGCAGATGCTGACGAAGTGACTATCGTAGATATTCTAAGAGCTACTGTAGAGCCGTATCAGCAAGCTGGTCATGACCTCCAACTAGGTGGAATGCCAGTAATTCGGACACATATCAGTGAAGATATTGGGAAGGATACCAGAACTTTTATTCCAGCCGGCATGGTACTAATAGCCTTTTTGCTATATTTTAGTTTTCGTTCACGTAGAGGAATGGCGCTACCACTCCTGGTGGTTATACTCTCTATTCTAGGGACCCTGGGGCTGATGGCCTGGTTTGGGCTCATGCTTTCAGTTATTTCCAGTATTATGCCCATTATGCTTATTGCAATCGCCAGCGCCTATGGTATTCATATTATCACGCGCTACTTTGAAGATTGCAGATCTATGGATGATGACTCGGACAGTAAAGCAGTCATTGCTAGCGTGGTAGAGCATATGCTCCGACCCATTTTCCTCGCTGCACTAACGACTATTATCGGGTTCTTATCTTTACTCTCACATATCCTGCCTGCTTCCCGGGAAGTAGGTGTAATAACAGCTTTCGGTGTTTTCCTGGCATTTTGTCTTTCCATAACATTCATACCAGCTGTTTTGGTTTTATTCAATAAACCCAGTAAAGAGCGCCAGCGTAAAAACAGAACGAACAGACTGCTTTCCCGCATGCTGGTTGCAATGGGTAATTTTGTCTTTCACCGGCGTGGTTTTGTTATCACTGGATTTGTAGTTTTCATGATCATTGCCTTGAGTGGTATTCCTGCAGTTGAGTTAGACAGTAATCCCTTGAACTATTATAGCCCAGAATCAGATGTGCGGGTGGTTAATACTATCATTGACGATCATTTTGGTGGCAGCACTACAATGTCCGTTGTGATAGAGGGCGATATCAAATCACCTGAGACCCTGAATCAAATTGATAAAATCCAAGCCTACCTCGAAGAAAAAGATGGTGTGGGTTACACGCTAGCAATTACGGACTTTATTAAACTCATGAATCAATCGATGAATGATGGGAATCCTGACTTTTATCGGATCCCTGATTCCCGTGAGCTGGTATCTCAATATCTATTGTTGTACTCGTGGGAGTCCAGCGATGGCTATTTAGATTCCTATGTAGATTATGAATATCGAGTCGCTCAGATTGTTGTTCGCATGAATACTATGGATGTCTACCACATGGTGGATATCCAGCAGGATCTCGACCAATTTTTAGCGACCAATATACAGGTCGATAACCAACCGAAGAGCGAGGGTTATGCAGTACTGCTTGGGAACCTGATGCCCATGATGGTTAAAGGTCAGACCCGCAGCCTTCTTCTCTCTGTAGTATTGGCGGCATTGGTGACCGGCATAGTATTTCGATCCCTCGCTGCAGCATTAATCAGCGCCATGCCATTAGCCTTTGCTATCGCTGGTGTTTTTGGTCTGATGGGTTACATGGGAGTCTATTTAAATACTGCTACTTCCATGCTCAGCTCAATCATGATTGGAATTGGGATTGATTATACTATTCACTTCTTATTCCGTTTTCGGACCGAGATTCGCCGAGGATTAAGTGATCAAGAAGCAATTGTTAAAACTTTAAGCACAACAGGCCAGGGTATTATCATTAATGGGTTTTCAGTGATAATGGGCTTTGCCGTTTGTATGCTATCAACCTTTATTCCCATATATTTCTTTGGCTGGCTCATCGCAGTCTCAATTTTTATGTGTCTCATTGCGGCCCTGACCCTCCTCCCTGTAGTCCTGGTCATGACCCGGCCCAAATTCATTTACGGATAAATACTCCTTCATATTTCTCTTGATAAAGATCTGAATCCTTCTACATTGGAAACGTATGACACATAAAACGTTTCCTTCGAACCAGCCACCCGACCCCCAAAAAGAACCTATTTTGGAGCACGGTTTTAATCTTTTCTCTCGTGATGGTGTCAAAGGATTTACTGTCGAAAACCTAGCCAAAGATTTGGCTATGAGCAAAAAGACCATCTATAAGTTCTTCCCTACCAAAGAAATCCTGCTCAAAAAAATATTTCAGTCGATTATGTCAGCCCTGGCCGGTCACTTTAGCCGAATTATCGCAAAAGATATTAACCCGCTGGATAAGTTTTCTCTGGTGATGGACGAAATCACCAAGATGATCAGTCGGGTTTCAATTACAAAACTTAATGATATTAAAGCCCGCTACCCGGCGATCTGGAAAGATATTGAGGCTTTTCGGATAGCCCGCCGTACTGATTTTTACAGGATCATGAAAGAAGGTCAGGAGTGCGGGCTGGTACGTAAAGATCTAGATATTGAGCTATCTGCAACACTATTTATGAATATCGTTAACACCGTATTTCAACCCGAGTTTTTTCTTGAAAATCAATTAAGTCCCAAAGAGGTTATCGAAACATTCAGGGACATATACTTGAGGGGGATTGTCACACAAAAAGGCCTAACACACATAGAGGAACAGCTATGAAACAGTGGTTAATAAATCAATCCGTCCTACACGCTAAACGCAGTATCCTTATATCTCTCGCCCTTACTCTCCTTATGGGTACAGGAATTCGCCATTTCGTCATTGAAGATGATTTTATGAAACTGCTTCCCCAGGATATCCAATCCATGATAACCTGGAATGAACTTCGGGATGAATTTGGCAATACTGATCTGATGTTTGTGGCTTTCGGCACACGGGGTGAAAACGCCCTTAACGCCAAGACCCTATCCGCCCTCTGGGATGTAACCAGAGCAATGGAAGAACTTGATCAGGTTGATGAAGTGCTGAGTATCTCCAGTGCTGACCGTATGGATAGTGATGATGGCTTTATTGACGTTGATGTCATGCAGCCTTACCGAGAATTGGATGAGTTCGAAGTCCAGGATATCCGTACCTACATGGACGATACGCCCAAAATCAAAACCAGATATATTGGTACTCAAGGCGACTATCTCAATGTGATGATCAGACCCATTCTGGATGCTAGTAATGATGTACTGGTTCATGACCTGGAACTGATCGTCAATGAATACCTGGGAGAGTATGATGTGCACTGGGGAGGCCAGGCTTATCTCACCGGAGCACTACCCCTCCTGATTCGAACTGATGTCGGTAAACTGATGCAGGCTGGCTTGATTGGTATGCTACTTATCCTACTGCTAAGCTTTAGAAACCTCCCAACGGTAGGAATGGTATTCATCACAATTGTCCTTTCCATGGTTTTCATGATCGGCTTTAATGGTTGGATGTACCGCCTCACCGGCTCTGATGCATTTCTATTTAGTGTGATGAATACATCCATGCCTATTATTTTGCTTACCATAGCAAATTCTTACGGTGTACATGTTATAACAAAATTTTTCCGTAAAATGCGCAAGGATAAGGATCCAAAGGCTGCAGTTGAAGCCAGTTTAAGCTCACTTATATTACCAATTTTCCTCACTGCCCTCACCACTATCGCCGCATTTATGAGTATGATATTTGCGCCACTGGAAGCCATGTTAGGGTACGGAGTCTCAATCTCAGCCGGAATTGTTTGGGCCTGGTTTCTGACCACTATCTTTTTGCCCTCCATGCTGGTACTGAAAAAATGGAATATGGAATCCAGTGCGGTTTCCCATGCCAGTTTTTTCGAGAAATTCGTGGTAGTCTTCGGGGATCAGGTCATTAAACGACCCAAGGTCATCTTAACTACCAGTGTGCTTGTGGTTATCATTGGTGCATTGGGAATTTTTCAGCTCAACATTGAAGTAAATATGAAAAATTTCTTCAAGCCGGATAATTCAATTCGACAGAGTTTAGAATTTATGGATGATGAGATGACCGGTAGTATGGATCTCCAACTGCTGATCAATGCGGATCTCAAATCACCAGATGTTCTAACCAGGATGGAAAGTATTCAGAGCTTTATGGAAGAGCACCCATCCGTTACCCTTTCAATTTCTATCGCTGATATTATTAAGCAGATGCATCGCATGGTGAATGACGATGATCCAGCCTTTGAAACCATTCCAGACACTCGGGCTAAGATCAATAATCTGTTTACGCTCTATTCTATGTCCGGAGATCCAGATGATTTCAGTTCGTTGGTGGATTATGACTATGAAAAGGGATTGGCAACATCCATGATGCGTTCTATCTCTACTTCTGAGATTGTGATCCTGGTAGAGGACATTGAAAGCTTCCTCGGCCAGGAAGAATATCGCGATTTAAATATCACTATCACTGGTATGCTGGTCGTATTTAGGGATTTGGTATCACTCATCTTGAAAAGCTCATTCATCAGCATCTTTGCCTCCATCTTCGTCATTGCACTGATTGCCGGTTATTTCTTTAAACACTGGATGTGGGGTTTGCTAGCT
>JAUVDF010000178.1 GCA_030595455.1 Fidelibacterota bacterium
ATATATCAGTCTAAGCGTATTTTCAAAAATTAGGAGATGAAGTAAATGGGTACTGTTAATATTTCCGGATATGGTGATGACCTCACCGTTAATGGAATTCGGATTGGTGATTTAGGCCCGGCAGAACACGAAGCAATTGAACTGGATAAAGGTGGACAGAATTATGCCCCTTTGGAAGGCGTGGTTGTCAGCAGTGTTAAGGATAGTTCTACTTTAATTTGCAGGAAGCCTGATCCGGCTGGGGTCAAAGCCTACATCGAGGAAGAATTATTAGATGGCCTGTGCTGCTACTCTGCAGTTAATCAAGGGCAGTTGAACAAAACCATCGTCGATGCAGTGGTTGCCCATCTGCAAAATGAAAAAATCCCCACTGTCCCTCGTTCTATTCGTCATAAATACATGGCAGCATTTTTACTGGCCGCTACCGCCATTACCAAGATGGATAAAGTTGTGCCTAAGGTGGCCGGTGTCGAAGCTCCGGAACTCATGGCTAAACTATCGCGCCGCTGGGGCTATCGGGTCAAAGGTATTCCAGCCAATGAAGCCATCATTGTTGTTGCTGCGGAAAACTTTCATGGACGGTCTCTATTTGCCGTATCTGCCTCTACCGATCCAACGGCCAAAGATGATTTCGGTCCCTTCCTGCCTGGCATCCAAGTGGTTCCCTTTAATGATGCCGATGCTCTGGAAGCCTTATTCAAGGAAAAGGGTGACCGGATTGCCTCCTACATTGTTGAACCCATTCAAGGTGAGGCCGGTGTCATATTGCCCATAGCTGGATATCACCAGCGGGTAGCCGAACTGTGTAAGGAATACAACATTCTGTATTGTGTGGATGAAGTACAAACTGGCTTTGCACGTACAGGGGCTCATTTTGCTCATCAACTCTATGGGGTGAAGCCAGACCTCATGGCTTGCGGCAAAGCCGCTGGTGGTGGCATTATGCCCGTCTCCTTCGTTGCTGGCCGTCGGGATGTGATTGATGTGCTCACTCCCGGTTCTGAAGGATCAACCTTTGGTGGATTTCCACTGGCATCAGTGACAGCCGTTTTTTCCATTAAAGCTATGGTGGATGAACACTTGGCTGAGAATGCCCGGAAAAGGGGGGATCGTTTACTGGGACATTTTGAAAGTATTCGTCAGGAATTTCCGGATAAGATCAAAGAGGGTCGCGGGGCTGGACTCTTGACCGCCTTTGAAATGTTTGATAAACCAGGTTTGGACGGACACAAAGTTTCCCTGAAACTGCTGGAAGATGGTATCTATGCCAAAGAGACTCATAAAACAACCGTGAGACTTGCTCCAGCATTGACCATCACAGAAGCCGGGATTGACCACATTGGTGACTCAATCCGGAGAGTGATAAAAGCGCTTTAAACTGTCTAACCGTAGAGCTCGCAAAGAGCGCAGAGAATAGCTTTACCTTTAATAGCCCCGGCTTTTAAGCCGGGGTTTTATTTTAATAATGAATGCTCGATTGATAAGGCCGTTAACGGCCTTTAACAGACAGGTGCATCTTCACTCAGACCCAGCCCTAAAGGACTGGGCTATGAATTCCATCAATTTAATTCTTCAAAAAAGTCGGTGCTTTTCGATGCTGGGTCCCTTGCTCATAGGAATAGGCTATCTCGATCAGGGTTGGCTCGCTCCAGGCTCTACCAAAGAATGAGATACCAACAGGTAGTCCCTCTATAAAGCCCATTGGAACGGTGATATTGGGGTAGCCTGACATGGCAGCCGGAGAAGAACTCCCTAAAATGTAGGCATCACCATTGACATGATCAGTTTTCCAGGCCGGGGCGCCAGTCGGGGCAATAATAGCATCCAATTGCAGTTCATCCATGATCTTGTCGATGCCTTCTTCACGGGTCAATCTGTGCATCTTTGACAAAGCTTCCAGGTACTCAGGGGAGGTCAAGTCGCCTTTGGCCTGGGCCATAAGCAAATATTTCTGATTAAAAATGCTGAGTTCAATGGGATCGTTTAAATTGAACTCGATCAGTTCATCCAGTGATTTAATAGCGGCTTCTGGTCCAAGGGATGCGAAATATTTATTGAGTCCATCTTTATATTCAAACAGCATGACCTCGAATGAAGCATCGTGAGCACTTGGATCAAATAGTTGCTCTATTTCCACTATTTCAACATTCTGGGATTTGAGATAATCAATCGTCTCCTCCATGAGCATTTCGACTTTGAAATGATCCTGGTAGGTCACAGTATACAAACCAATCCGCTTGCCGGCCAAGCCAGCACTATTTAAATAGGGTGTATAATCGTTGACAAAGTGCCCTTCACTCTCACTGGTCTTCCCATCAGTGGGATCAATACCGACCAGTGCGCCCAGACAGATAACTGCATCCTCTACGGTTCGAGCCATTGGACCAGCCGTATCCTGGGTATAAGAAATGGGAATAATACCGGAACGGCTTACCAGACCAACAGTGGGCTTTATACCCACAATGCCATTCGCGGTTGAGGGACAAACAATGGAGCCATTGGTCTCGGTTCCGATAGCCAGCATGGTCAGGTTAGCTGATACTGCTACACCAGACCCAGAACTGGATCCGCAGGGATTTCTATCTAAGATGTAAGGGTTTTTAGTTTGACCTCTAATCCCACTCCAGCCACTGCTGGAAAGTTCGCCACGAAAATTAGCCCATTCACTTAGATTGGACTTCCCCAGAATAATAGCTCCAGCTTCTCTGAGTTTTCCAGCTACCCAGCTGTCCTGTAGTGGTTGGGAATTTAACAGTGCACGTGATCCGGCAGTTGTAGCCATTTTATCATGAGTGTCGATATTATCCTTTAAAAAGATTGGTATGCCAAATAATGGGGGCAGTGGTTCACCACTTTTAAGAAACTCATCTTGTTCAGCAGCAATTTTAAATGCATCCGGATTTGCTTGAATCACAGAATTTAAGCTTGGACCGTGCCGGTCAATATCTCTGATTCTCTCGATATATGCATGAACCACTTCCTCGACCGAAAACTGTCCACTTTTATAGCCATTGTGTAATTGGTTTATTGTGTATTCATTAAACTGGAAGGGTGTGGCTTCAAAATCAGTTGGGATAAGGCTCTCTAAATTTGTTTTACAAGCGATGAGGACAAACAAGCTTAAGCCTAATAAAATGGTCCACCGCAGGTAATAAAAGGACACCCTTCCATTCGAACTACTCATTAAATATTTCTCCTAAATTGGGATCGAGACATGATTCTTATGGTGGAATTTAAAAAATATTGTGGCACGTAAAAGCAGGAATCGAAAGTTGTTGAGCTGGAAAAGACA
>JAUVDF010000077.1 GCA_030595455.1 Fidelibacterota bacterium
CCACGATCGTGAGACGCTTGGATTGCCATAAAACGTGGGCTAGCTCCATCATAGGCGTCATTTGGATCACCACTGAGATCGATGTCTCCAATATGAGTGGGTCCATTTTCAAGATCTATGATCCGGATTGTATGCGAATTATTCATAACAACGTACAGGGTATGACCATTAAGCGTCAAAGACTGGCCCACATCACCTAGTGGATTTGTGTTGGCATCCCATATCAGGGGGCCACTTACCGTAGAGAAGGATTCATCAAAAGACCATAAGGAGGAATTTGCAGAACTGAAATTGCCTTCACAGAGCGCATAATATTCGCCTGCTTGCAGCTGGGATAGGGTTGTTGATAATAGTAACAAGGTCAGAATGAGGGTTGATTTGGTTTTCACAAGTGGGGTTCCTTTCAAGCTTGTGTTAAAGTGTATAGGTGGTTGTTAGTTTAAATGATCTACCGGGTTCGGGATAACCGCGTATGGTCTCATAATAGTTATCCTTCAGGTTATCTCCTGATATAACCAGGGTCAGGTGTCCGGTTTTAATGCGGATCGTATAGGCAATACTTAATGACCACAACTCAGTGGCATCCAGGATGGTGTCTTCCGGATAATCATACATGGCGATTCGATCAGCGACATAATTGTAATTAATATTTAGTTCAACGGGAGCAGGCGACCAGGTTAAACCCACTGCTGATGTTTGCTCAGGAGCATATCGCAGAGACTTTTGGGTACTGTGATCTATGGTGGTGATCAAGCTTAGATGCGCAAATGCTGATAAGTACCATGCTGGGTGGTTGACTTGCCAGATAAGCTTGCTGCTTTCGCGAGTAGAAGCCTGGATATTACTGGGTTGCCAATAGGAATGAACCGGCATCCACTGGATCAGGTTGCTACTCTCCTTCTGCTGCCACTGGAGCATGAGATCACCGAGCTGTCGCAGATCAAACTTGAGTTGGGCAGTTGAAACTTGGGTTTCCTCGGGCTGTAAACTCGGATTACCGCCTGGCTCCCAATAGAGATCATTGAAGCTGGGATACTTATAACTTTCCCCCTGACTGGCAGCAATGCTGGCTAAAGGACCGAGGTGGAGGGGTATCTGAACCTGCAGGTCTACCAGTGATTTCTGATAAAGCTCAGGACTGAAATGAAACTTAAAAGCCGGGATCAGTTTGATTTTCTTGAAAAGGCGAAATATGGGTGTCGCTGAAGCATGATAACTGATTCGTCTGTGCTCAGAAGCGTCACTGCTACTGATAAAATCACGATTAACATTTAATTCAGATAACATCATGATGTTGCTGGTGATAGATCGCTTATCAGATAAGCTACCCTTGAGGCTCAGTATCTGATGATCACTATCCAATCCCAGGGAAGGGTTGACATAGTTTTCGTGAGAATTACGGGCGTCCAATTTAAAATGGGTGCTACCTCTGGAATGAATCCAGCCCAGGGTAGAACCAATAAGCTGAAGTTGATCATTCCGATAGGATCGAGTATCTGGTGACCAAACCAGTCCAGCCACCCCACGGGCTTGTCGAGATTCCATGGCCGTAAATTGCCAGTAGAGATCAGGGCGAAGCATTCCTAGAATTCTGAGAGCTGCAAACCGCTGATCAAGATCATTGTTTTGACGGAGGCTTTCCTTTTGGTTCCAGAATACCGGATAATTTCCATCCTCCCGGCGTTGGCCAAATTGCAAGGAGGTTCTGAATCCACCAAATTGCTTGCTCAAGTTGAGGTCAAATGCCTGATGTCCGTAGCTACCACTGCTAACGGCAATGTGAGTTCGATAATCACCACTCTCCAGCTTGATAATGCCATCGCTACCGCCGCTGGAACTCTGACTTATGTCGAAGGGGATATAGGACATGCTTTCAATAAAGGGCAGGGGGAGTTGGGAGAGATCAGCTTCACCATTCTGGGCTGAAGTTATATCGATTCCATTAACCAGAACTTTGGTATGTGAGCTGGAACCACCATCCATGCTCAGGGTGCTAATACCGGCTGGTCCACCGTAGGTCCGGATGGATATACCGGGGATTCTACTTAATAATTTACTGTGTTCCATAGATCCTGAGCCAGTAGTCTTAGCATATTTGGTCAGGGAGGGCAGTGCCGCTGAATTCGTGGTTAATGCTGCTTCAACTTCCACAGTTTCCATGGCCAGGACGGTAGATCTTAATCGGATTACTTGATCCATGAAGAGTTGCTCAGTTGAAATGACCATTTTTTCATAGCCAATACGCTGTACTAGGATTGAATCATTGTTTTGTAGAGCCAGATCAAAGGTAAAATAGCCACTTTCATCAGAGAGGAGCAGAATGTTAGTGTGTTTGAAAGATAATGAGACGTAGGGAACTGCATTTCCCTCAGTATCCAGAGTTTGACCATAGCCAGCTGAAGCTTGAGTATTGCTTAACGAATAGGCGCTTGAAATGGTCAACAGAAAAACTGACAGGGCAATAAAAAAGCCCCGACTCAAGTGGGGGCTGCATTGTGAATGTTTCCTGGTATTCAGGGGTGTCATTCCGTTCCCTTTGCTCGCGAAGGTTAGTGGAGAATAGATTTTGGCCAAGTATCCTGACTTCCGGTTCTGCCTCTGCTAACGCCTTCCCTCAAATTGAAGTGGCTATGTTAGCTTTGTCACCGGTTACAGTAGCGCGACTGTGCTCGATTTTCACGAGCTTCCTTGTGCTAAAATCTGCTTACAAAAATCGCTGTTAGGTTATCCCACGGAGGGACGTTTGTCAATTTAAATATTGATGGCCGTTTATTCGATGGGGTGTGTAGAGATGTAACGAATTGTTTAATACATCACAAATTTTGCAAAACGGCCGTCTAAACCACCATTCATTAACGGTTTCTTCCATTCTGGCCGGAGACCGATATTCTTCAGGTATTTACGGTCACCAAAATAGATATAGGCTTCGCTACCGGCACATTTTTGTTTGAGCCAATCACCGAGATCTTTATAAAACCCAGAAAGATCCTGTCCACTTCTTAAACGAATCCCATAGGGTGGATTCATAATCAGAGTGACACCCTCAGTGTTACCAATTTCCTGGTAATCTTTCCGATGGGTGTAGATGCCCTCACCGCCTGGAAGATGACCCAGGTTACGCTTGGCAACGCGCAAAGCGCTGGGATCAACATCAGAAGCCTGGATCGGTACTGAGTCCAGAGCCTGAAAGTTTCCATCTATTGACTTTCTTAAGCGTTTCCAGAGTGCTCCATCATAGTCAGGTAGTTTTTGGAAGCCAAATTTTTTCCTGAAATAACCAGGCGAGAGTTTGGTAAGTGACATATAAGCTTCTGCCGGAAGTGTTCCGGAGCCACACATGGGATCGATCAGGGTTTTGTCACCTGTCCAGCCTGTGAGCTGAATTAAAGCAGCTGCCAGGGTCTCCTGCATGGGTGCGTCCACTGTATCCAGGCGGTAGCCCCTGCGATGAAGAGAACTGCCACTGGTGTCCAGGCTAATGACTGCCCGATTGTTCTCAATGTGTAGATTAAACCAGATATCTGGATACTTGGGGTCCACATTGGGTCGTCGTTGAAGTTTATCTCTAAAGCGATCAACGATAGCATCTTTCAGTTTCAAGGATGCATACTGTGAATGGGTAATCTGGCTATTGCTGACCTGGGCAAAAATTGCGAAAGTCTGGTCAGGGTTAAAAATATCTTCCCAAGGAATATCCATCGCAGTTTTGTGCAAATATTTTGTGCTGTGACAATCAAAGGAGAGTAGAGGAGCGAGAACTCTGGTAAGCAGTCGTGAGCCGTAGTTAATCCGATACAAGGTGGCTTGATCAGCAGAAAAATAAAATCCCCGAAAACGTTGCTTAATCTGGGTTGCTCCCAACGCTGTAACTTCCGCTACTGCCAACTCTTCCAGACCGCTAGCGACCTGGGCAAAGTAGGTATCTGTTCTTTGGTATTGAAAGCTCATCGTATTAACCTTAGTCGTTTAGTCGCTTTTCTTTCCGCATTTGGGACAAGCGCTTATTGGGGTCAAGTTCCATCTTACGGATTCTAATATTTCCCGGGGTGATTTCCACTAATTCATTTTCAGAGATGAACTCAATGGATTCGTCCAGAGTAAGCAGTTGTGGTTTACGGAGTGTAACTGTTGCGTCAGCATTGGCACTACGCATATTGGTGAGCTTTTTCTCACGAGTAATGTTCACATCCAGATCACCGGGACGGTTACGTTCACCAATCACCATCCCTCCATAAACCGGGGTACTCACATCGATCTGAAGCACACCACGGTCTTCCATGCTCAAACTGGCATAGGCAGTTACCTTACCATTCCGGTCAGCCACCAGGGCACCTGTCATGCGCTGAGGGATTGATCCAAACCACTCATCATACCCTTCTGAAATGGTATTCATCACACCGGCACCTTTAGTGTCGGTCATAAAGGTACTGCGAAACCCGATCAAACCACGTGATGGGATCCGAAATTCAAGATTGACCCGACCACTGCCGTGATTAATAATATTTGCCATGCGACCTTTACGTGCAGAAAGTTTCTCGGACATAACGCCTACAAATTCTTCTGGAATATCAAGATAGAGCATTTCAACCGGTTCATGTACCTTACCATCAATCTCTTTGGTGATGACCCGTGGTTTGGAAACCATGAATTCATAACCCTCTCGACGCATGGTTTCAATCAGGACAGCCATTTGGAGTTCGCCACGACCTTTTACTTCAAAAGCATCAGCGCGACCTTTTATTTCTTCAATCTGGAGAGCAACATTTAAACGGGTCTCTTTCTCAAGACGGGCCAGAATATGACGTGAGGTTAGGAATTTACCATCTTGCCCGGCGAATGGGCTGGTATTCACATAAAAGATCATGGAAACTGTTGGCTCATCAACTTTAATACGAGGTAAGGGAGCCGGATCTTCAACAGATGTAATTGTGTCGCCAATTGTGATATTGTCAATACCGGCAAAGGCAATGATATCACCGGCGACAACTTCTTCAACCTGCTGACGACGAAGACCTTCAAAGGTATAAAGGGCGGAAAACTTGACATTAGGAGACTCTTTATGCTCTCCCACCAGTAGATAGTTTGTATTTACTTTTAGCTTGCCATTTTTCAAACGACCAATGGCAATCTGACCCACGTAAGCATCATAATCAAGATTAGCGACAAGAAACTGGGGCACGTGATCATCATCTGCTTCAGGACCGGGGATGTACTCCAGGATGCTATCGAATAAGGGACGTAGATCTGTGGAATCATCATCTAGCTCTGCATGAGCAATACCATCTTTTGCGATGGTGTATAGAATGGGAAAGTCGATCTGCTCTTCAGATGCATCTAAATCGATAAAAAGGTCGTAAACCTCATCTACTACTTCGGCAATCCTTGAATCAGGTCGATCGATCTTATTGATGACCAACATGATCTTAATGTTTTTCTCCAGGGCTTTTTTGACTACAAAACGGGTCTGAGGTAGGGGACCTTCACTGGCATCAACAAGTAGGATGGCTCCGTCAACTAGATTGAGTCCACGTTCAACTTCACCACCGAAATCGGCGTGTCCAGGAGTGTCAATAATATTGATTTTAACATCTTTATAGGCGATGGCTGTATTTTTGGCAGAAATGGTGATACCACGTTCTCGTTCCAGATCCATACTGTCCATAACCCGGTCGGTCAATTCTTGGTTCTCGCGAAAGATTCCGCTCTGTCTGAGCATGCCATCCACCAGGGTTGTTTTTCCATGATCAACGTGGGCGATGATGGCTATATTTCTAAAATTCTCTTTACGCATTTATGTCCCTTCAATGGTCTTTCTAATAGCAGAAACACCTAAAAAATTAAGCAGTTAA
>JAUVDF010000072.1 GCA_030595455.1 Fidelibacterota bacterium
CAAAAGGAAGTCCCATGCCACCGTATATATGTGCTTTGCCAAGGATAAGCAGATCCAGATAGCGTACAAAGTTATCTTCCAGTCCAAAACTGCCAGCTCCCCAGCCAGCAACCAAAGGCACGCGCATAAAGAATTCATAAATAAGGATAAGTGCACCTGCTGCCAAAATTCTGTCCCTGTTTTTAGGAAAGTAGAGGATGACAAGCCCACCAATTATGTAACTCAGTCCAATCCGTTGTAGCACCCCAACCAAACGGATAGTCTGAAAACGACGAAAGATATCTAAAAATTCAAAATCGGCTGCCATCTGAGCATTAAGTGGGATATTAAAGGGGAATCCGCCGAGGAATAAACCGAAACCAATGATGATCGCTCCTCGACTCCACACTTTCTTCTTTAAGGCGGAAATGTCCGCGCCAGCCTCTATGCGTTTACTGAAACTGAGCGCCATGGCAACACCTACAATGAAAAGGAAGAACGGGAAAACCAGATCAGTCGGTGTCCAGCCATGCCACTTAGCATGACGCAGTGGTGCGTATATGTGTGACCAGCTACCGGGATTATTAACCAGGATCATTAATCCGACAGTCAATCCCCGGAAAACGTCTAATGAAATCATACGCTCTTTCATGCAGGCTCCTTTTCAATTTCTGTGTTACTGATGAGCACAAAATAGATTCAAAGTATTGATTATCCACTACGGAATTCAAAATATTTGGTGTCTGCCAATTCTTTATCAAAGAGGAATCCAGTTTTCGTCACCCCGAGCGGAGAGGTTTACTTAGCAATCATCCTCGTTTAAGTGCTAATGAATAATTTATTTGTATAAAGATCCTCAAAAAGAAGCACGCTGGTTTAGTCTTTGCATCATGCAATCATGACTATTTGACAGTAATTGACTTAAAAAAACAAGCGACTGCATGGAGTTCATGCTTGAAATATAAAGAATGCAGGTGTTAGTTATAACGTGGAAAAAACTATTGCGAAAAACGTAATTTTTCATCGCCTATAAACATAGATTGGAGCTAGTATCATGACCGGAATTGATACTGAATTATACCCAAAAGCAGAAACGAGACACAGTCAAAAAAGTAGTGCTTTTAAAAATGCTAAGAAAGCCTTGCGTGATGAGCGCATCAGTGGTCTTACGGGTGCATTTTTAGCCTTTTTTATTCTGGGTCACCTCGTGCTGGAAAGCAGCATTTTAGTCAGTGCAAAATTATATGAAGATGTCGCTTACTTCATGGAACACACAGTTCCCATGGCACAGCCACTCATATTCATCGTAACGATCGTCTTCTTCATTCACTTCGTCTGGGCAGGTCGTAAGATTCCCGGCAAGTTACGCGAACGCAAAATGATGTTGGAACTGGGGAAGAAATTAAAAGCCTCCAAAAAAGGCTGGCAACAGGATCCAAAATCTGATATCAAATTAAGGAAACACTTTGAGACCTCCATGTGGATCACTCAAGTCAGAACGGGCATGATTGTTCTGGCAACCGGTGCATTTCATCTCTTTCTCGTCATGTGGAATATCTTCACTGATATGGGCGTGGCCGGTCAAGTGGTTGGGCTAACTGAAGAGGTTGCAACTGCTCGTGTTGCGAGCGGTTTGTGGATACTCTATGGAGTCCTCATGCTCAATGTAGTAGCCCATATGGCTATCGGGGTTTACCGTCTAATCGTGAAGTGGTTTGCTGATACCTGGTTTGTCAGGAACTACGCTAAGGCACTCTTCTATTTTCTATTCTGGTTTTATACAATTTTAGGAACAGCTACTGTAATCGCCATGGCCGGTCCTCTGGAAGGAATTCTCTCATGAAGGTCATAACCACAGACGTACTTGTCATTGGTGCCGGTTTGGCCGGTGAGCGTGCCGCTATCGCAAGCGCCCAGGCCGGGCATGATGTAACTATACTCTCTTTGGTTCCACCCAGGAGAAGTCACTCAGCAGCCGCTCAAGGCGGAATGCAAGCTTCATTGGGAAACGCTGTCAAAGGCAAGGGTGATAATCCTACAGTTCATTGGCTGGATACAGTAAAAGGCTCTGACTGGGGGGCTGATCAGGAAGTTGCACGCATCTTCGCTGACAACGCACCCATTGCCATGCGTGAAATGGCTCATTTTGGAGTGCCTTGGAACCGAGTTGAGGGTGGTCCTCGCGAGGTCTATATCAAGGGTAAGAAAACCACAATTGTTGAAGATGATGAAAAAGAAGGTTTGATCACAGCTCGTGATTTTGGTGGAACTGCCAAATGGCGGACCTGCTATACCGCTGACGGGACCGGTCATACCGTTCTATATGCTATGGATAATCTGGCTGTTCAGTTAGATATCACTATTCATGATCGCATGGAAGCCCTAAGCCTCATTCACGAAAATGGTGTCTGCCTGGGTGCTATTGTTCGCTCACTCAGAGATGGTGAAATCATGGCCTATATGGCAAAAACGACGGTTATCGCCACCGGTGGTTATGGACGTTTGTATGGTGAATCTACCAATGCCATTATTAACGAAGGAACTGGTTCCTGGCTGGCCCTTCAAACTGGTAAAGTACCTCTGGGTAATATGGAAGCGGTTCAGTTTCACCCCACTGGTATTGTGCCCACTGATATTTTGGTAACTGAAGGTTGCCGTGGTGATGGTGGTTTACTGCTGGATGTGGATGAATATCGTTTTATGCCTGAATACGAGCCTGAAAAGCAGGAATTGGCTTCCCGTGATGTTGTCTCACGTCGTATGAAAGAGCACATTCTTAAAGGTAAGGGAGTTCAATCATCCTATGGTGAACACCTGTGGTTGGATCTCCGCCATCTAGGAGAAGAACACTTGACGACTAAACTCCGTGAAGTTTACGATATTTGTATGTACTTCATCGGTGTTAATCCAATTAAAGAACTAATTCCCGTACGACCCACTCAGCATTATTCCATGGGTGGTATTCGGGTGAATAAAGATGGTCAGGCCTACGGCATGAAGGGTCTCTTTGCCCTCGGTGAAGTAGCCTGTTGGGATATGCATGGTTTCAATCGCCTCGGCGGAAACTCGCTGGCTGAAACTGTGGTCGCCGGTATGGTTGTGGGTAATAAGATTGCTGAATATACTGAATCAGCTGAACTGATTGCCAATGTGACCCTGGCTGAGAAATTTGGCAAAGAACAAACAGACCTGATCGAGCATCTGCTAAACAATTCAGGGGATGAAGATGTTTACGCCCTCCGGGATGATATTGCAGAGTTGTTAAAAGACCATGTCCATATCTTCAGGACTGGTGAAGGACTGGAAAAAGCCGTCACTGGGCTCAAAGCTATTTTGGGTCGAGTTAAGAATGTTAAAGTTAACGCCAATGCTCCTGGTATGAATCCAGAGTTATCACAAGCTCTACGTATTGAAGGTATGGCTAAACAAGCCTATATCATTGCCAAGGGAGCCCTCTTGAGAACAGAATCGAGGGGTGCCCATACGCGTGAAGATTACCCAGCTCGTGACGATAAAAACTGGTTGAATCGGACCCTTGCTTCATGGGAAGTAGGCGCTGATGAACCTAAGTTTAACTATGAACCAGTTGGACCTCTAGACTTGCCTCCTGGCGATCGTGGTTATGGTGGGGGACAGATGGTCGATATGGATCTAACTCTCGAAGAATACAATGCGAAGGTTGATGCTGAACAGACTGCTCTTGGAAAACAAGCAAGCTCTGAACCAATGGGAATCCGCCTCCCAAAAGAAGCCTGGCGTGAAGAATCACCCTATAAGGATGCGAAATAATGGCACGTACACTGACATTTAAAATATTTAGATATAATCCCACCAAGGATAACGATGAACCGCATATCGAGACCTATGAGCTGGAAGAAACGCCTCGCTTGAATATCTTTACAGCACTACACCGAATTCGGGAAAAACAAGCATCGGATCTGATGTATGACTTTGTCTGTAGAGCTGGTATTTGTGGTTCTTGTGCCATGATGATTAATGGCCGTCCTACTTTGGCTTGTCGGACACTTACGGCAGATCTCACAGACACCATTGAACTTTATCCGCTCCCATTCTTCAAATTGTTGGGTGATTTATCGGTGGATACGGGTGTCTGGTTCCATGATATGGCTAAACGGGTGGAATCCTGGATTCATACGCAGAAAGAATTTGATCCCACGGCTGTAGAAGAGCGTATGGACAATGACACTGCGAATAAGATTTACGAATCAGAGCGCTGTATTGAATGTGGTTGCTGTGTAGCTGCCTGTGCTACCGCTCAGGTTTATCCAGATTTTCTAGGGGCGGCCGGTCTGAATCGCATTGGTCGCTTTATGTTTGATCCTCGTGATCAGCGTGGTGAACAGGAGTGGTTTGAATTAGTCTCCACCGATGTGGGTGTTTTTGGTTGTATTGGAATGATGGCCTGTGATGATGTTTGTCCGAAAGACTTGCCATTGCTGGAAGTCTTCTCATACATCCGCCGCAAAATGAATTCCGGAGTTCAGGTTGCTGTAAAAGATCTTGAACTTTCCTGATATTTTCGGAAATAGTGCATGAATCAAAAGGCGAGGATTTGAATCCTCGCCTTTTTTATAATGTTTTTACTGAAACGTCGACGCCTTCACCAGCAACTCATCCCACTCATCCTCCCAGTTGGAATCAATGGTGATCCCACCACCGGTCCCCAGACTGAGATTCTGTCCCTGTTGAACCAGTGTGCGAATGGCAATATTGAAGCTGAAATCACCATTAGGGTGAAAATAGCCAATACTCCCCGTATAGATTCCTCGAGCTGAGCCTTCCAGCTCTTCAATCACTTCCAGCGCCCGCTTTTTGGGACAGCCAGAAATTGATCCACCAGGAAGCATGGACAGCAGCGCATCAATGGGCTTAAGGTCTGCAAGTAACTTCCCAGATATGCGGGAAGAGGTATGCCAGACTTTTGGTAGTTTGTGGAGTTGTTTTATTTCATTCAACTCGACACTGCCAATTTCACAGACTTTCCCTAGATCATTTCTTAACAGATCGGTGATCATAAATAGCTCAGCCTGTTCTTTTTCGCTGCTTAAAAGTTGTTGCTTGAGCAGTTCATCCTCCTGCTCCGTTTTTCCACGGGGACGGGTGCCTTTGATGGGCTCAGTGGTGAGGATGCCATCAGCATAATGGAGAAATAATTCGGGGGAGAGTGAGTGGAGGGCCATATCTTCACTTTCAAAATAACAGCCATAAGCGGCGGGGTGCTTTTGAATAAGATCAGCGAACAGATCTCGGGATTTTACATCAGTTTTAGCCGTTAGTGCTTGGGTGTAGTTGATCTGATAAATATCCCCGGCTCTGATATACTCATGAATGCGGTGTATGCTGTCTGAGTATTCATTCTGAGGAACCGTAGCTTCAAACTGTAAAATAGGCTTAGCTCTATTATTGGAGCTAGGATCAGGAGATTGGGTATGAAAATGGTAGAACTCATTACCGGAACTCTTCACCTTTATAAACCCTCTGATACGCTCTATCCAAGCATCATATGCATGGAATACGGCCAATGGTTGGTTTGTGGCATGTCTGGATGAAATGCCTTGAAGGATTAACCCAAGATCATATGAGATGAATCCAGCACAAAGATCATCTTGATGATTATTAAGGAACTGCTTTAGCTCAGCTAGCTGGTTTGGGTTATCCAGGATAAATGAATCAACAGGATTATAGGCTTGTAGTGAGCGCCAGTTTTTGTTATCACCATCATCAGTCCGAAAAACAGCGGAGGAATCATCTGGGATCAAGGACCACCCATCAGCTAATCTCTCGTTCAAAGAACGATATGCTTTTGTAAGCATATTAGAGTCCCAAAAAGTATTTAAGGATTCCATCGCCCAAGTCCTGCATCAAAAACGATTCGGGGTGGAATTGGACACCAAACAGTGGCAGAGTTCGGTGCTCAATGGACATAATATCGCCCAAT